>JAFXQR010000194.1 GCA_017526985.1 Lachnospiraceae bacterium | reverse complement strand
ATTATAACAAAGAAATCGTAAGTAGTCAATAAATTCGCGTTAAATCCTTTGTGCAATTGGTACAAAAATATGTTTTTAGGCAAAAAGGGCAATAATGTATACTATTACGCCCACCTTTTTTACACCTCATCCGCCCCTCAAGCGGAAGGCAAAAAACGCGCGGCGCGGTAGCGAAAGGTCGATACCGGCATACCGCATGCTTTGGCGGCGGCGCGGTTGGAGAGTTTGCCGGCTTTCCAGTGTGCACAGATCTCCGGGAAGTTTTCCGGGAGCGCCCTTTCCGGCCTCCCAAATCGCACGCCTCTTGCTTTGGCGGCAGCAATTCCCTCCGCCTGGCGCTGGCGGATATTGCCACGTTCATTCTCCGCTACGAAGCTGAGTACCTGCAGCACGATATCCGACAAGAAGGTGCCCATCAGGTCCTTGCCGATCCTTGTATCCAGCAGCGGCATATCGATCACCACGATATCTGCTTTCTTCACTTTCGTGATGATCCTCCATTGCTCCATAATGTCCGCATAGTTCCTGCCCAGCCGGTCAATGCTCTTGATGTAGAGCAGGTCTCCCTCCTTCAGCTGCCTTAGGAGTCTACGGTAGCCTGTCCGCTGGAAGTCCTTGCCGGACTGCTTATCCATATAAATGTGACCCTCCGGGATTCCCAGTTTCTGCATACAGATCATCTGACGGTCTTCGTTCTGTTCTTTCGTGCTCACGCGCACATAGGCGTAGGTTTGATTCATGATGTTTGTCCTCCTTAGTGTTTTTTAGGTACAAAAAAAAGAACTGTACCGTTATGATACAGTTCTAAAGAGTTAGGTTATCGTATAGTTTACTTACACCTCATCCGTCGCCTGCGGCGACACCTTCCCCTCAAGGGGAAGGCAAGGATGGAATATTATACTCTATTGTAGTTGATCAGGCAGCCGTCGAGGATGATCTCGCGCTCTGCGTCGGTCAGCTGGCCGAGCTTTAAGCCGAATTCCTTCATCTGGCCGTCTTTGATGACATATGCCTTGATGTCGTCCACCTTATCCTTCACTGCGGTGCGGATGCCCGGCAGGAAAATGTAATCCAGATTCTTAAACGGCAGCTCGCCTTCCGGAATGATGAACGGCAGCATACCCCAGTTGATCAGGTTGGAACGATAACGCTTGGTCGCATATTCGTTGGCGATGTTTGCCCAGCCGCCCAGTACCTTCTGGCAGCTTGCCGCCTGCTCACGAGCGGAACCGTCACCCGGCTTCACGGCGAAGATTGTGGAACCGATGCCCAGGTTCTTAAGGTCTACACTTGCATCAAATGCCTTGACTGCTTTTACCACATCGGCGATCTCTGCAAAGCCTTCTGCCGGATCCCTGCCTTCTTCCAGAGCTTTCTGTGCTTTCTGTACGGTCTTTGCACGGCCCACATATTCCGGATCCTTACGGGAGAGTGCAAACTCTGCCAGCCCCAGCGGGTTGCTTCTGTAGGAAGAGGTCTCACCGGAGGGGATCAGTTCATCGGTGGTGGTGACCGGATCGTGGATCTCGGATACCACGCGCAGGATCATGTTCTCCGGCAGTTCTACCATAGCCGGCCAGTCCTTGATGTTCGGACCAAACTTCACTTCCACGCTCTCATCGGCCACACCCTTGGAGTCAAATACACGGTTATCATAGATGGTCTTATCGAAGAAATATTTGTACTTGCCGATCTTCTCCGGTACATCCGTTGCCGGGGTGAGCACACCCTTGTTGGCTGCTGTAGCTGCGATGGAACGCGCATCCATCAGCGCTACGGATGCGATCTGGCCGGACTGCAGCTTGGAACCTTCGCGGTTCGGGAAGTTTCTGGTGGAGTGACGGATGGACAGCTCGTTGTTGGCCGGCGTATCGCCTGCACCAAAGCACGGTCCGCAGAATGCGGTCTTTAAGATCGCACCGGTCTGCAGGATCTTGGCTGCCGCACCGTTCTTGATCAGTTCCATATATACCGGTACGGATGCCGGATATACGCTCAGGGTAAACTCATCCGGTCCGATACTCGCGCCGTTTAAGATATCCGCTGCCGCGCAGATGTTTTCAAATCCGCCGCCGGCGCAGCCTGCGATGATACCCTGCTCTACCATCAGCTTGCCGTTCTTGATCTTGTTACGCAGCTTGAAATCTACCGCGCCGTCCAGGCTGATCTGTGCCTTCTTCTCGCAGTCTGCCAGGATATCATCCAGGTTCGCATTCAGCTCTTCGATGGTGTAGGTATTGGACGGATGGAACGGAAGCGCGATCATAGGCTTCACCTTGGCCAGGTCCACTTCTACCACGCCGTCATAGTATGCCACTGCACCCGGAGTCAGTTCCTTATAGTCGCCCGGACGCTTGTGGATCTCGTAAAACTCTTTGATCTCATCATCTGTCTGCCAGATAGAGGAAAGGCAGGTAGTCTCGGTGGTCATAACATCCACACCGATACGGAAGTCTGCGGACAGGTTCTTCACACCCGGTCCCACAAATTCCATTACTTTATTCTTTACATAGCCGTTCTTGAATACCGCGCCGATGATCGCCAGTGCCACATCCTGCGGGCCCACGCCTCTAGCCGGCTCACCGGTCATATAGATGGCGATCACGCCCGGCATATCAATATCATAGGTCTGCTCCAGCAGCTGCTTTACCAGCTCCGGACCACCCTCGCCCACTGCCATGGTACCCAGCGCACCATAACGGGTATGGGAGTCGGAACCCAGGATCATACCGCCGCCGGTTGCCAGCATCTCGCGGGCAAACTGGTGGATGACTGCCATATGAGGCGGAACATACATGCCGCCGTAACGCTTTGCGCAGGTCAGACCGAAAACATGGTCATCTTCATTGATGGTACCGCCTACCGCGCACAGAGAGTTGTGGCAGTTGGTCAGTACATACGGCATCGGGAACTTCTTAAGGCCTGACGCTCTTGCCGTCTGGATGATACCGACAAATGTGATATCGTGGCTGGTCAGCTTATCAAAACGGATATTCAGCTTCTCGGTATTGCCGGACTTGTTGTGGTTCTGCAGGATGCCGTAAGCGATGGTATTCTTCTTTGCTTCCTCTTTGGATACGCCAAGGTCTGCGCCCTGTGCCTCCGGGATCAGTTCGGTACCGTTCTTTAAGAAGGCGCCGGTGTCGTGTAATTTGATCATATCAGTTACCCTTTCCTATATACATGTGTTTCTGAAAATATCATTGTATATTGTATAATCTTTTCCAGAATTAGACAACTATATTTTTTGCGGGATATATATCAGGGAGATTTCGCTCGCCAGGGTCCACCTCATCCGGCCTTCGGCCACCTGTCTCGCCTCCGGCTCGGTCGGCGCTAGGCGTGTGCCACCGGCACACAGCGCCCTCAAGGGGAAGGCAAGGTGCTACCGGGCAAGTTCTTTCTCTTCGATGTAGCGGTCCATCTTCTTGCCGATGAGGACGCAGGGCAGGTAGAATACGCCGGCGACAGTCAGGAAGATCTGCACGACAAAGAGCATGGGCTGCCAGAGAAACAGTGCCAGGAGAGCTGCAAGGTACAGTTCCAAAAAGAGGCTGAGGGGCAGAAATGCCAGAAAAAACTTCAGACTGTTTTTCAGTGCCGAAGCGGTGGTCTCCGCAAAACGGGCACGCAGACAAAAATACCAGATCAGATACACGCAATATAGGCCGGTGGGTACGATCATCATGCCGTAGCCGATGCCGCTTTGCCGGTACAGACACAGGGATGCCACCAGCACTGCCATCCCGGCCAGCAACAGCAGCCAGCCGGCAACGGACTCTTTCAGATTTGACTTAAAGGCAGCAAAATAGGAAGGCACGATCGCACCTTCCTGATTCTTCGCCATCTTCATATACATGGCACACGCTGCGGTCAGTGCCGCCCCCGCCGTCACCACGGGCAGGCAGCACAGCAGCGTCAGTACCGATACCAGTACCACATCAAACACTTTGGTCATCACACGATTGTAAGGAGTATCCCCGGCAAACATGGTCTTCATAAATCTTACCCCTTTACCGCACCGGTGGTCAGACCGGAATAGATCTGCTTCTGGCAGGTGATGAACACGAGCAGTGCCGGCAGAAGCGAGATGATAACACCCGCGCAGATCATATTGTACTGGCTGCCCAGCGGTCCCACGAAGGTATACAGGGAGGTAGCCACCGTCGCCAGGCGAGTCTTGTCCTGCAGATACAGGTTTGCACAATAATATTCATTATAGGTTCCAACACCCTTTAAGATACAGCTGGTCACGATGGCCGGCTTTAACAGCGGCAGCATGATCGAGCGGTAGATGCGGAAGTAGCTGGCACCATCCATGATCCCCGATTCATCCAGTTCTGTCGGAATGTTCTCAAAATACTGAATGTACACATAGATCGAAATGATATCCGTACCACACATCATAATAATGTAACCGTACAGATGATTGATCAGATTCAGCTTGGTCATGATCTCGTATACCGATACCTGCATCGCGATACCCGGTAAAAAAGTCGCAAACAGGAACAGGTTACGGATCAGTGTATTCCCACGGAATTTAAAGCGGTTCAACACATACGCCAACTGGGTACCGATCAGTGTGGAGACCAGCAGCACCACGATCAGGATGATGGTCGAGTTGATGAATGCCCGGCCCATATTCGCCGTGGTAAAGGCCTTGGCAAAGTTTGCAAAATTCAGATGTTGCGGCAGCGCCATGACATTGGTGGTCGCATATTCCTCGTCATCTTTGAGCGCCGTGATCAAAACAGAAACCAGCGGCAGTATCGCTACAAAGGCAAAGAAGACGAGAGAAATATACTTTAAGACATTCAGCACCGTTCTCTTTACAATACTTAATGTATTATCATCCATCTTACTTCTTCCCCCTTCCTGCCGTATTGATCCGGATCTTCTTCTTCCGTATATTCTGCTCCGGTCCTTCATACTCTGCTTCCCGGAATGCGTATTTTAAGAGCACATTCTGCAGGAGTGTTGCAAACAGGATAATGATGAGCAGTACCACCGCCATCGCGGATGCCTGGCCTACCTTTTGTGAGGTATGCGCCACTTCGTGCATCTTGACAAAATAGGTTGCCGTTCCGTTCGCGCCGCTGGTGATGACATAGGGCGGTTCAAAAGCACTCAAGGATCCGGTGATGGACAGGATCACATTCAGGAACAGCACCGTACGGATATTGGGCAATGTCACATAGAAAAACTGCTGCCATTTGTTACATCCGTCCAGCATGGCTGCTTCATACAGTTCACTGTCTACCGACATGATCGCGCCGATGAAAAGCACCATGTTCTGTCCGAAATACCGCCAGATGGAGGTACCCGCCAGCGACCAGTTGTTCACGCCCTGGTCTCTCAGCCAGTACGGCAGCTTATCCAGGTTGAAGCCGCACCACTGCAGCACTGTGTCAAACACGAAACCGCGGGTGAAGAAAAACTTAAAGATAAAGCCCACCGCAATACCATTGATCAGATACGGGAAGAACATAAATCCCTTAAAGATATCACCGCCCTTTACTTTGAAGCTCAGGACAGTCGCCAGATAAAGCGAGATCGCAAGCTGCACCAACGCTCCGGCCATATAGAAAAAGCTGAGCTTTAAGGAGCTGAAATACTCCGGTTCCGAAAAGACCTTCTTATAGTTTTTCAGACCCACAAAGGTGCGCTCACCGATATATTTCATCTTGTAAAAACTGAATCCTACCATCTTTCCGAACGGAAGATAGGTAAAGGTAAAGAGCAGAAGAAGCGGGATAAACATAAAGCAGGCGATGGTGATGATCCGCTGTGTCTTCCGCGAATAGAACCACTTCGAAAAGCTCCTCTCCTCATTGACTTGTACTTTGACTTTCCCTTCCATAAGTCCTCTCTCTCTGTAGCCCCCGGATGTTTATTACCGGCTTATTGTTACAGAGCCGGGAAAATGATCTCTCCCGGCCCTATTTCACACATTTTTTTAAGGTTCTTAAAAGCCGATCCCGAATTTAATACAATACTTCGATCTCAAGTTCTTCCTGCGCATCGTTCCATTCCTTCGTCCAGTCTGCCATGATCTCATCAAAGGTCTTGGTACCGTTAAAAGCATCGGTGATGATGTCCTGGATCTTGGTGTTGCCGCCGTTGTTGAAGTTCAGATCCGACTCGGCATTCATCTCCGCCAGCAGATCTTCCTCGCCGTCCAGTGCTGCAGCGTTCTCAACAACCTCTACGCCGTCAAATGCGAAGGAAGTCGGTGCAGACTTGGAGATCGGATAGCCGCCTTCGAAATCACACCATCCGGATTCCTCTACCATCCACTTGACAAAGATCTGTGCTGCCAGCTTGTGGTCTGCATCGGAATCCTTGTTTACCGCGAAGGAGTAGTCCGGGCCTGCAGTTGCATACTGCTTGCCGTTTACGGTCATCGGGAACGGCATATAGCCGATATCATCCGGGTTCGGGCCGGCATCCTTCATCTGTACAATGGCCCAGGAACCGAGTACCATAGTACCGATCTCACCGTTGTTGATGCGTCCCTTGCAGGATTCCCAGTCGGTGGTGGTGTAGTCATCTTCGATCAGGCCCTGTGCCGTTGCATCGTACAGGATCTTGTACAGTGCGTAAGCGCCGGTACCGTCACCGTTATCCTTAAACGGCTCTGCGGTATGTACGAATTTCTGGTTATACCAGGTCTCATCACCGGTGGTGATGGCGCCCAGGTAAGCATCCCAAGCACCCATGGTCCAGCCTGCTGCAAAGTTGGTATACAGAGGGATCGCATCCGTATTGTCTTTGATCTTCTGCAGCGCTGCGATAAACTCGTCCGGCGTCTTCGGAACACTCGTCACACCCGCATCCGCAAATACCTTTTTGTTATAGAGGATACCCTGTGCGTTACCCATATACGCGATACCGTAGGTCATATTGTCGCTGGCCCAGGTGCTGGCGAAATTGATATAGCCGTCCATTTCGTCCACCGTACCAAACGGCTCGTAATAGTTGGCCAGCTCTGCCTTGTCGATGGCCGGGATGAACATCACATCGCCCCAGTTACCGCCTTGCAGACGAAGCAGTGCGTCTTCCGCATAATCCGTGATACCCTCGGTCTCTACCGTGATGTTCGGATACATTTTGTTGAACTCCGCGATATAGCCTGCGATGGTACCATCCTGCTCACGGTCCGTCTTGTGATGGATGAACTTGATGGTGGTGGTGATATCCGTTCCGGTCTCGCCCAGCTTGATCGCGCCGTAGGATCCGGCTGCTGCTTCACTGCCACCCGCTTCGGTACCGGTTGCTGCGCCGCCGCCACCCGCTTCGGTACCGGTTGCTGCCCCGCCGCCATTGCCGCTGTTGGCAGCATTGCCACCTGCCGGCTGTGTGTCGGGCGTACATCCGATGACAGACATGGTCATCATTGCGGCCATCGCCAGTGCTGCTACTCGTTTTTTCATTACATCTCCTCCTTGTTGTTTATAATGTTTGTTTTATCTTTTTCCCTCCTCGCTGTCCGATGTGCGGACAACGGAATGTTCTTTGATGTAGTCCACGATCTGGTCCAGTGTGGTGAACGCCAGCGATACATAGCTGTCAGCACAGCCATAATAGATGGCGATCCGACCGGTTTCCGCATCATGGATCGTTGCGCAGGGGAAGCAGACATTCGGTACGAAACCGCGTTCCTCGTACCATTCTTCCGGTGTCAGTAAAAAGGTGTTGCAGCGGTATTTTACTTTGGACGGCATATCACGATCCAGGATCGCGCCGCCGATGGAGTATACAAAGCCGTTGCAGGTACCGGTCACGCCGTGGTAAAATACCAGCCAGCCTTCCGAAGTCTCGATGGGTGCTGCTCCTGCACCGATCTTGACGGATTCCCACCATTCCTCGGAGCGTCCCATTACATGACGGTGATGCCCCCAGTATTCCAGATCCGGGCTTTCCGACAGATAGATATCACCAAAGGGTGTGTGTCCGCTGTCCGACGGACGGGAAAGCATCAGATATTTTCCATTTACTTTTCTCGGGAACAATACCGCATTTCGATTGAAAGGCAGGAACGGGTTTTCCAGTCTGGTCCAGGTCTTGAAATCCGTGGTCTTTGCCATACCGATGGCGGCACCGTACGCATCCTGGCACCAGATCGCATAGTAGGTCCCGTCGATGCAGACCAGACGCGGATCGTAAGCATACAGCGGCAGGAAGTCATTGCCTTCGCTGTCCTTAAAAGCGATACATTCCTCATCAAAATTCCAATGAATACCGTCATCGCTTCTTCCGAAATAGATCATCGGGATCCCGTCTTTGCGCTCCGCACGGAATACGCCAATGAAGCTTCCCTGATACGGTACCACCGCACTGTTAAAGATCCGTGCAACATTTTTGACCGGATTGCGTCCGATGATGGGATTTTCCCGATAGCGCCATACCGGAATGTCACTCTTCTCTGCTGGTGCATTCTGCCAAGGCATGTTCGAAACTGTCGGTGCATTTAAGATCTGATATTTCATTTTCTCCCCCTCGATTTGACTGTTCTTCGCTTTTTGTATTAAGTTACTTAAATATTGTTTTAACCTTATTTTAGTCATTTTTTAATCTATCATCAATCATATTATCTTGCATTTTTATATCTTTTATTGTATACTCATCTCATATGGCACGCATGGCCTGCCTCTCCGCACATCTTTGCGCGATGCCCCGTTATTTTTCTATATAGTTTATTTAGTTAAAGTTTTAATCATTATGAAAAGTAAAGATATCACTTTATTAGAAAAAAATATTTTTTTGATCAAAAGCTCTGATATCGATCCCGACACGATCAATCTCTATGAGAAGCATTTCTCTTTCTTCAATCCATTGCCCGATGGGCTCTTACACCCCATTGCCGGCAACGAACAGATCGTCCATAAGCCCTGCGAGGTCCGCTTTTTGCCTATGCCTTTTTTGCTCTTCCTGTATTGTATGGAGGGGATGCTGGTCATTGACAACGGCTTGCATCGGTACACGATCCCCGGCGAGCATTTTATTGCGCTGCCGCTGCACACCGTTTTTCATATCACCGTAAATATCGTTCCCTGCAGTCTGCGCTATTATTTTGTCGGCGGTGATTTCCGGACCTACGAGCCCATGCTTGCGGGCGCAGCTCCGATCCATCCGGCACTGCACTCTCCTTCTCCTCTGACCCTGGAAGGTCTGAGCCATCTGCCGGAACAGATCAGTACATCGCTGATCTGGAAGACACACCTGCTGCTCACCCACATCCTCACGGCCTACGCGGATCTTCTGACCCGGCCTACAGCTGAGAGTTCCCCGGCCGGTACCGGCATCCCCGGCTATCTGGACGCCATGCATCACGCGATCCACGCCCACAGCGAAGAACCGCATACCCTGCAGCACTTTGAAGACCGCTACGGTGTCAACCGTTTCCGTCTGTGCCGCGAGTATCACGCCGTCTACGGCATCTCTCCCATGCAGGAGCTGATACACATCCGCATCGAAAAAGCCCGCCGCCTACTCTTAGAAACGCCATTTACCATCCAGGAGATCGCCACGCAGGCCGGCTTTTATGATCTGAACAATTTTATGAGGATCTTCAAAAAGAAAACCGGGCTTACCCCGGGACAATACAGAAAAAACGGAGCCGTCGGATGACGGCTCCTCTTATTATTTATTTCTTCTTCAGTACTACTTTATCCAGCTTCCAGATGTCGTCCACATATTCCTGAATGGTACGGTCGGAGGTGAACTTGCCGGAGCAAGCGGTATTCAGGATCGCGCTGCGTGCCCAGCCCTGCTCGTCGCGGTATGCCTTCTCCACCTTTTCCTGTGCTTCCGCATAGGACTTGAAGTCTTTCAGGATGAAGTAGGTATCTGCCTTTGCAGTGTTCTGCGTATTCAGCAGCGAGTTGTACAGCGGACGGAACAGATCCGGATCTTCCGGAGCAAAAGTGCCGTTGATCAGCTGCATCAGCACCTTGCGGATATCCGGGTCACTGTTGAAGATATCCATCGGGTTGTAGCCGCCGTTGTTCTCGTAGTTGATGACTTCGTCGGAAGACAGACCGAAGATGAACGCATTCTCCTCGCCCACTTCTTCCACGATCTCCACATTTGCACCATCCATCGTACCGATGGTCAGCGCACCGTTCAGCATAAACTTCATGTTACCGGTACCGGAAGCTTCCTTGCTGGCCGTCGAGATCTGCTCGGACACATCGGATGCCGCAAAGATGATCTCGGCATTGGATACACGGTAATCTTCGATGAAGACCACTTTGATCTTGCCGCCTATGGCCGGATCGTTATTCACTACATTCGCTACGGAGTTGATCAGCTTGATGGTCAGCTTCGCATTCATATAACCTGCTGCCGCCTTGGCACCGAAAATGAAGGTTCTCGGGAAGAAATCCTTCTCCGGATGCTCTTTCAGCTCATTATACAGATACATCACGTGCAGGATGTTGAGCAGCTGGCGCTTATACTCGTGCAGTCGTTTTACCTGCACATCGAAGATGGATCTCGGATCCACATCGATACCGTTGTGCTCCTTGATGTACTTCGCCAGACGCACTTTGTTCTGGTACTTGATGTTCATAAACTCCTGCTGTGCCTTCTTGTCATCCGCATACACCGCCAGCTTCTTGATCTTGGCCAGGTTGGTGATCCACTCGTCGCCGATGTGTGCCGTTACCCAGTCTGCCAGCAGCGGGTTTGCATGCAACAGGAAGCGGCGCTGTGTGATACCGTTGGTCTTGTTGTTGAATTTCTCCGGGAACAGCTCGTAGAAATCCTTCAGCTCCTGCTTCTTTAAGATCTCGGTATGCAGGCGTGCCACACCGTTTACGGAGTAGCCTGCGCAGATCGCCAGGTGTGCCATCTTGATCTGTCCGTCATAGATGATGGCCATCTTGCGGATCTTCTCCTGGTTACCCGGATACTTGCGCTCGATGTCCAGGATAAATCTGCGGTTGATCTCTTCGATGATCTGATAGATACGCGGGAGCAGACGGGAGAACAGCTCGATGGGCCACTTCTCCAGTGCCTCAGCCATGATCGTGTGGTTGGTATATGCACAGGTCTTGGTAGTTACTTCCCAAGCCTCGTCCCAGGTCAGATAATACTCATCCATCAGGATACGCATCAATTCGGCGATGGCCACGGTCGGGTGGGTATCGTTGAGCTGGAAGGTCACCTTCTCATAGAAGTTACGAATGTCCTTGTGGTTACGCATATACTTCTGTACCGCTTCCTGCACAGATGCGGAGATGAAGAAGTACTGCTGTTTCAGACGCAGTTCCTTACCTGCATAGTGGTTATCGTTCGGGTAAAGTACCTCAACGATATTGCGTGCCAGGTTTTCCTGCTCTACTGCTTTCTGATAATCGCCCTTGTCAAAGGAATCCAGACGGAATACATCGATGGGCTCCGCATCCCAGATACGCAGGGTATTTACGATGCCGTTGCCATAGCCCACGATCGGCAGATCATAAGGAACGGCACGAACGGCCTGATAGCCTTCCTGATAATAGTTGTTACGGCCATTCTCATCAGTGCGTACATTGACATAACCGCCAAAACGCACTTCCTTGGCATATTCCGGACGGCGCAGCTCGAAGGGGTTGCCGTTCTCCAGCCAGTTGTCCGGTGCCTCCACCTGATAGCCGTCACGAATCTTCTGCTTGAACATACCGTAACGATAACGGATGCCGCAACCATAAGATGCATAGCCCAGAGTTGCAAGAGAGTCCAGGAAGCAGGCAGCCAGTCGACCCAGACCACCGTTACCGAGTGCTGCATCCGGCTCCTGGTCTTCCACCCCATCCAGATCCAGTCCCAGTTCTTCCAAAGCGGCCTTTACATCCTTGTATGCCTTCATATTGATCATCATATTACCCATAGCACGGCCCATCAGGAACTCCATGGACAGGTAATACACTGTCTTCGGATCTTTCTTCTCGTACTGCTTCTGTGTCTCCAGCCACATATCCACGACCTGGTCTTTGATCGCGTAGGATACTGCCTGGAAGATCTGCTGCTGGGAAGCTTCCTCCAGCGTCTTGCGGTACAGAGTCTTGATGTTGTAAAGCACACTGCGCTTGAAGAGTTCCTTGTCAAAAGAATCTCTGAGTGTTGCTCCCGATTCGGATGTCACTACTGTAGTTTTCTTCGCTGCCATTCCTTTTCCTCCTTGAATACATGGAATTTCCACAGAACTCCGTTCCCTCTGTGGCGGCTCTTACAAAAATTCTTGCATCACCGTTGTCTATTATATCAAAATATAGCATATAAATAAAGTATTTTTTGATAAAAAGCACCAAAAAAGGAGCATTCCATTGCCGGAACGCCCCTCCTTCAGAATTTATCACCGATCAGTTTTTCTTTACGCTGATGGTTACTTTCTCACCATTGATATTCATCTCTTCGCCGTTGTCATACTTCTTACCGTATTCCACGGCATCTGCCAGCACCTTGGTGGCGATGGCATCTACATTCTTCTTGACGATCTCGGCAATCTTATCGTTACCGTCCAGAGCTACGCTGATGCGGTCCATCACCTCGAAGCCGCTGCTCTTGCGCAGATTCTGCAGCTTGGAGATCACTTCGTTCACGAAACCTTCCTCGATCAGCTCTTCGCTCAGGTTGGTATCCATGACCACGGTCACGCCGCCGTCCGCTTCTGCTACGAAACCTTCCTTCTGGCTCATGGCGATCAGCAGGTCTTCCTCTGCCAGCGACACTTCCGTACCGTTCACATCAAACTTCAGAGCCCCTTCACTCTTCAGCGTATCCATAGCCGCATTGCCGTCCACATTTGCCAGATATTCCTGGATGCCCTTGAGCTGCTTGCCGTACTTCGGACCAACGGTCTTGAGCTGCGGCTTGAAGGTATAGGAGGTGAACTCGCGTACATCATCGGAGAAGATGATCTCTTTTACATTCAGCTCATCCTTCACCACTGCCTGGAACTCTTCGCTCATCTTTGCCACTTCTTCACCGGCTTTGACATACATCTTGCCGATGGGCTGACGGCTCTTGATGTTTGCTGCGTTTCTGGCTGCCAGACCGATGGTCTTTACTTTCAGTACCGCATCCATATCCGCTTCCAGCTTTTTATCGATCATCTTTTCATCCACGGTCGGATAATCGCACAGATGGATGGATTCCTTTGCATTCGGATCCAGACTCACCACCAGGTTCTGGTAGATCTGCTCGGTCATGAACGGGATCATGGGAGCGGCTGCCTTGGAGATGGTCACCAGTGCGGTATACAGTGTCATATAGGCATTGATCTTGTCCTGCTCCATGCCCTTTGCCCAGAAACGCTCACGGCAACGGCGCACATACCAGTTACTCATCTCGTCTACAAAGTCATCCAGTGCGCGTGCTGCTTCCGGGATCTTGTAATCGTTCAGGTCTGCGTCCACTTCACCCACAACAGTGTTCAGGCGGGAGAGCAGCCACTTGTCGATCACCGGCAGCTTATCATATTCTAATGTATATTTCGTCGCATCAAACTGGTCGATCTCAGCATACAGTACCCAGAATGCGTAGGTGTTCCACAGGGTATCCATAAACTTGCGCTGGCCTTCGGTCACGGCACCGTCATGGAAACGGTTCGGCAGCCACGGCGCGGAGTTGATGTAGAAATACCAGCGGATCGCATCGGCACCGTGCTTCTCCAGTGCGTCAAACGGATCTACAGCATTACCCTTGGACTTGCTCATCTTCTGACCGTTCTCATCCTGTACGTGTCCCAGCACGATAACGTTCTGATAGCACGGGCTGTCAAAGAGCAGTGTAGACTCTGCCAGCAAGGAGTAAAACCATCCGCGGGTCTGGTCCACTGCCTCGGAGATGAACTGTGCCGGATACTGTGCCTTGAACAGTTCCTGATTCTCAAACGGATAGTGATGCTGCGCGTAAGGCATTGCGCCGGAGTCAAACCAGCAGTCGATCACTTCCGGTACACGGTGCATGGTCTTGCCGCACTTCGGGCAGGGGAAGGTCACTTCGTCGATGTACGGACGATGCAGTTCCACCTTGGCCGCATCCGGATTGCCGGACAGATCTGCCAGCTCCTGACGGGAGCCTACGGAATGCAGCTCGCCGCATTCGCATTCCCAGATGTTGAGCGGGGTGCCCCAATAACGATTACGGGAGATCGCCCAATCCTGCAGGTTCTCCAGCCAGTCGCCGAAACGTCCCTTACCGATGGATTCCGGGATCCAGTTGATCTGATTGTTGTTGCGGATCATGTTTTCCTTCACCGCGGTCATCTTGATGTACCAGCTCTCGCGTGCATAGTACAGAAGCGGGGTGTCGCATCTCCAGCAGTGCGGATAGCTGTGCTCAAATTTCGGTGCCGCAAAGAGCAGTTTTCTTGCGGACAGGTCTTTCAATACTTCCGGATCGGCACTGATCACGCCCTCTGCGATCTCCTTCGCATTCGGCTTGCAGCGCATCCCCGCGAACGGAGTGCTCTCTTTCAGCACACCCTTTTCATCTACCATCTGTACGAAAGGCAGGTCATACTTGCGGCCTACATTCGCATCGTCTTCACCGAAAGCCGGAGCGATATGTACCACACCGGTACCATCGGTCATGGTTACGTATTCATCACATACTACATAGAAGCCGTTCTTGTGCTGACGGTCCGCATCTGCCTTGGCGCACTCGTACAGCGGCTCATATTCCTTATGCTCCAGATCGGTACCCTTATAGGTTTCCAGCACTTCGTATGCTGCCTTGCCGGCTTCCTTATCTTCCTTGGTGAGCAGCTGGGAAAGCACGGTATCCAGCAGCGCCTTTGCCATATAGTAGGTATTGCCGTCGCATGCTTTTACCTTGCAGTAGGTCTCTGCCGGATGCACGCAGAGTGCCACGTTGGAAGGCAGGGTCCAGGGCGTGGTGGTCCAAGCCAGAATGAACGCATCCTCGTCCTTGCACTTGAAACGGACGATCGCGGAACGCTCCTTTACATCCTTGTAGCCCTGAGCCACTTCCTGTGCGGAAAGCGGGGTACCGCAGCGCGGGCAGTAGGGAACGATCTTGAAGCCCTTATACAGCAGCCCCTTGTTCCAGATCTCCTTCAACGCCCACCACTCGGACTCGATGAAATTATCATCATAGGTAACATAGGGATTGTCCATATCCGCCCAGAAACCGACGGTACCGGAGAAATCTTCCCACATTCCCTTATATTTCCATACAGATTCCTTACATTTCTCGATGAACGGCTCCAGACCGTATGCTTCGATCTGATCCTTACCGTCCAGACCCAGCAGCTTTTCCACTTCGATCTCGACCGGCAGTCCGTGGGTATCCCAGCCGGCCTTACGCGGTACCATATTACCCTTCATGGTACGGTATCTGGGGATCATATCCTTTATGACACGGGTCAGCACTTGGCCGATGTGCGGCTTGCCGTTTGCTGTCGGCGGTCCGTCATAAAACATATAGGTCGGGCAGCCTTCCCGCTCCTTGATACTCTTCCGGAAGATATCTTTGTCTTTCCAGAATTTCTCGATCTCTTTTTCACGCGCTACGAAATTTTGGTCTTTTGCAACTTTCTGATACATCTCGTGTCCTCCTTTTCTGATGTGATCACGGCCATTCGAAAGACTAAAAAAGGCCCATCCAGTAACAGGATGAGCCTATGATCTCACAACCACCTCTTACCGCGTACTCCGTTCGAAACCTGTGTTTCTCCCTTTT
>JAFXQR010000193.1 GCA_017526985.1 Lachnospiraceae bacterium | reverse complement strand
CTGTCTTTACTGCCCGGCGACTTGGCGGAGACTACGGCAGGCCAGAGTCCACCTCATCCGGCGCTGGCGCGCCACCTTCCCCTCAAGGGGAAGGCAAGATGCCTTCCGTGAGGTGATCTACAGCCCTACAAATACGAATTTTATTTACTTCAGCGCATTCTCCACGAGTCCGAGGAATAACGGATGCGGGCGGTTGGGTCGGGATTTCAGCTCCGGATGGAACTGGACGCCGATATAGAAGGGATGATCCGCGATCTCGATGGTCTCCACCAGGGTGCCGTCCGGTGACATACCGGAAAGCTCCAGTCCTCCTTTTACCAAAGCATCCTTGAAATCATTGCTGAATTCATAACGGTGACGATGGCGTTCAGAGATCTCGGCACTGCCGTAGCACTTCTCCAGCAGACTGCCGGATTTTACCTTGCAGGGATAAGCTCCCAGACGCAGCGTGCCGCCTTTTTCGATGCTCTCGTACTGTCCCGGCATAAAGTCGATCACCTTGTGTTCGGAGTCCGGTGCGAATTCACCGGAGTTCGCGTCTGCCCAGCCCAATACATTTCTGGCAAACTCGATCACCGCGATCTGCATACCAAGGCAGATGCCCAGGTACGGCAGCTTATTCTTTCTGGCATATTCCGCCGTCAGGATCATGCCCTCGATGCCGCGGGAACCAAACCCACCGGGTACGATCACACCGGCCAGCTCCTTTAAGGTGTCTGCCACATTCTCTTTTGTGATCTGCTCAGAGTCGATCCACTCGATATCCACAAAGGCATTGTGCACATATCCTGCGTGATGCAATGCTTCCGCAACGGACAGATATGCATCATGCAACTGCACATACTTTCCGACGATACCGATCTTTACACGACGGCTGCGGTTCTTGATCTGTGCCACCATCTTTTCCCATTCGGTCAGATCCGGTGATTTTGCGTCAATATGCAGCTCACGGCATACAATACCGGAGAAACCTGCCTCTTCCAGCATCAGCGGAGCTTCGTACAGATAGGGCAATGTAATGTTTTCGATCACACAGTCCTCTTTCACATTACAGAACATGGCGATCTTCTTAAAGATTGAATCCTCCAGATGCTCGTCACACCGCAGGATGATAATGTTCGGATGGATACCCATGCCCTGCAGTTCCTTTACAGAATGTTGAGTCGGCTTGGATTTATGCTCATCCGATCCATGCAGGTACGGCACCAGCGTTACATGGATAAACAGACTGTTCTCGCGTCCCACTTCCAGCGAGATCTGTCTGGCCGCCTCCAGAAACGGCTGCGATTCGATATCACCGATGGTACCACCGATTTCGGTGATCACCACATCCGCACCAGTCTCTTTTCCGGCCTGGTAGACAAATTCCTTGATCTCATTGGTTACATGAGGGATGACTTGTACGGTCGAACCAAGATACTCACCCCTTCGTTCCTTGTTCAGTACATTCCAATATACCTTTCCGGATGTCAGGTTGGAATACTTCGTCAGGTCCTCGTCGATAAAACGCTCATAGTGTCCCAGATCCAGATCCGTCTCGGCACCGTCTTCCGTGACATACACTTCGCCATGCTGATACGGACTCATGGTTCCCGGGTCCACATTGATATACGGATCCAGCTTCTGTGCAGCCACCTTCAAGCCGCGTGCCTTAAGCAATCGTCCCAGGGAAGCTGCCGTGATCCCTTTTCCCAAACCGGATACCACACCACCGGTCACAAAAATATATTTTGTCATTTTCCGCTTTCTCCGTAATTTGATAACACTCTTGCCGAAGGATCCGTTACATTACATCCTTCCCAGTTCTTGTTCGGCATCCAGAAATCCACTACCATCTCTGCCTGGCCCGGATAATACTTTTCAAAAATATCACGGTACAGCAAAGATTCCTTGGTGAAAGGTTTTGCATAATCATACTTCTGAATGCCCAGCTCATAATCCGCATCACTGTAGGTACGCTCTGCCAGATCTGCCAGATCATCCTTTAAGGAATGTCCTACCGCATCGGAAAATGCTGCTTTCTCTCTCCAAAGAATACTCTCCGGGATCAGCGCATCCTTTTCAAATGCCTTACGCAGCAGGTACTTGCCTTTTCCGTAACGGTTCATCTTCATCTCGGGATCGATGGCCATGCAGTATTCCACAAAATCCAGATCCCCAAACGGAACTCTGGCTTCCAGAGAGTTCACGCTGATGCATCGGTCCGCACGGAGCACATCATACATATGCAGCTCCCGGATACGCTTTTCTGCTTCCGTCTGGAATGCCTCTGCATCCGGAGCAAAGTCTGTATATTTATATCCGAAGATCTCGTCGGAAATCTCACCGGTCAGCAGCACGCGGGTATCCGACTGCTCGTGGATTGCCTTGCACACCAGATACATACCGATGGATGCACGGGTGGTCGTGATGTCATAAGTGCCCAGCGTTTTGATCACTTCATCCACAGCATCCACAACATCTTTCTGTGAAATAATCACTTCATGATGATCGGAGTGAATGTAGTCTGCCACTTCTCTTGCATACTTCAGGTCGATGGCATCAATATCCATACCGATGGCCCATGTCTGCAGCGGCTTATCCGAAAGGCTGGCTGCAATACCGCACACCAGCGAAGAATCCAGTCCGCCGGAAAGCAAAAATCCTACCGGTGCATCCGAATCCAGACGCTTCTTTACCCCTTCGATCAGACGGTCATGGATCTCTTTGGTCACCGTCTCCATATCCTCATAGATCACCGTCTTCACCGATGACATATCACGATACTGCACAAATTCTCCGTCTTTGAAATAATGTCCCGGGGGGAACGGCATGATGCGTTTGCAAAGGCCGGTCAAATTCTTCGGCTCGGAAGCAAATACAAAAGTGCCGGCTGCAGTTTTTCCGTAATACAGCGGACGGATCCCGATGGGATCTCTTGCCGCGATATAGGAATCCTTCTCTGCATCATACAAAATCAGCGCATACTCCGCATCCAGTTTTGCAAACATATCTGTTCCGTATTCCTTGTAAAGTGCCGGCAGGATCTCACAGTCCGAATCACTGATAAACTCATAGCCTTTTGCCAGCAATTCCTCCTTACACTTACGGAATCCGTAGATCTCACCGTTGCATACCAGCAGGATCTCACTGCCTTCCGGCTTCGTCGTGATCTTACTGTCCGCATACATCTGCGTGGAGTACTTGATCGTCTTTTTATCCCCATATGCAAAGGGCTGCATTCCGTTTGGTGTCAACCCCATAATGGCCAGACGGTTAAACGCCAGAAAACCATCACCGGTATCCATCACACGATAATCGTCCGGTCCTCTGGAATGTGTTTTTTCCAACGCGTCTTTTATGATCCTTCCTTCGGTATCCTTACCGCAAAAGCCTAAAATCGAACACATAAAACTTCCTCCCTTATAAATACGAATATCCCATCAATGCGGCATCTACCGCCTTTGCTGCTTCCCTGCCTTCATGGATGGCCCATACCACCAGCGACTGACCACGGTGCATATCCCCTGCCGCAAACACATTCGGTACATTACTTGCGTACTGTCCGGCTTCGGTCTTTACATTTGTTCTGCCGTCCACTTCTACGCCAAAGGCATCGGTCACATATTTCTGGCTCCCCAGGAAGCCGGCTGCGATCAATACCAGATCACAAGGCACTTTGCTTTCGCTGCCCTCGATCGGCACCATCATCATACGGCCGCTCTTCGGATCCTTTTCACTCTTCAGCTTTACAAGCACCGCCTGCTTTACATTCCCCTTTTTATCTTTGATGAATTCCTTCACCGTAGTTGTATAGACACGCGGATCATGTCCGAACACTTCGATGGCTTCTTCCTGGCCGTAGTCTGTCTTTAAGACTCTGGGCCACTCCGGCCACGGGTTGTTTGCTGCCCGTTCCGTCGGCGGACAAGGCATCATCTCCAACTGGGTAACGGATGCCGCTCCCAAACGGATCGTGGTACCTACACAGTCATTACCGGTATCACCACCGCCGATCACGATGACATGCTTATCTTTTGCCAGTTCCACAGGCGGCTTTTCAAAATCGCTGTCCAACAGAGCCTTTGTTACTTTTCCCAGAAAATCAACTGCAAAATAGATTCCGTTTGCATCTCTTCCCGGCACATTGATATCTCTCGGGTTGGATGCGCCGCAGCAGAGCACTACCGCATCGAATTCTTTCTTCAGTTCTTCCGCTGTTACATCTACACCAACATTTACGCTGGTCTTAAATACTACACCTTCTTCTTCCATGATCTTCACACGACGATCGATCACGGATTTGTCCAGCTTCATATTCGGGATACCGTAGCGGAGAAGACCACCGATACGATCACTGCGTTCAAAAACTGTCACGCTGTGTCCTCTGCGGTTGAGCTGCTGTGCCGCTGCCAGACCGGACGGGCCGCTGCCGATCACTGCCACCTTCTTACCACTGCGAACACTGGGGATCACCGGCTGTACCCAACCTTCCTGATAAGCCGTCTCGATGATCGCTTTTTCGTTTTCTTTGGTCGAAACCGGATCCCCGTTTAAGTTGCAGGTACAGGCTGCTTCGCACAATGCAGGGCATACCCTGCAGGTAAACTCCGGAAATGAATGTGTCTTGGACAGACGCAGATACGCCTGCTTTAAGTTTCCGGTATACACCAGATCATTGGTCTCCGGTACCAGATTGTGCAGCGGACAACCACTCGCCATACCGGAGAGCATCCCGCCGTACTGGCAGAACGGTACACCGCAAGCCATGCAGCGCGCTGCCTGCTTGCGCTGCTTTTCAATATTCAGACGGCCATGAAACTCCTGAAAATTTTTGATCCTTTCCTTGACGGGTGTTACCTTTCCGTCTTCTCTTTCATATTCCAAAAAACCTGTTGCTTTTCCCATGATATCCTCCACTTCCTACTCTCTGCATCTACAAACACCTCATCCGCCCTTCGGGCACCTTCCCCTCAAGGGGAAGGCAAGATGTTGTCTCAACCGTGCAATGCCATAAATGCTTCCATCTGTGCCTGTTCCGCCGGTACACCCTTTTCCTCCAGGGATGCACTTAAGGATACGATCTTCTTGTACTCCTGCGGAATGATCTTCTTGAAGTGCTTTAGGCTTTCTTCAAAGTTCTCCAGCACCCGCTTACCTATGGAAGATCCGGTTGCCGCAACATGCGCTTCGATCAACGCTTTCAGTTCCTGGCAGTCATATTTATTCTCTACCTTTTCCAAAAGGATCAGCTCTTTGTTCAGGTTTTTGTACAGTACATTATCTTCATCCAGAACATAAGCCACACCGCCGCTCATACCGGCTGCAAAGTTCTTGCCGGTGCGTCCCAGTACGACCACACGACCACCGGTCATATATTCGCATCCGTGCTCACCCACACCTTCTACTACAGCATTCGCTCCGGAGTTACGTACCGCAAATCGTTCGCCGGCCACGCCGCCGATAAATGCGGTACCGGATGTTGCACCATAAAGGGCCACATTTCCGACGATCACATTTTCCTCTGCCTTATACGAAGCATTTGCCGGAATCTTTGCCACCAGCTTACCACCGGACAAACCTTTACCGAAGTAATCGTTGGAATCACCGGTCAGTTCCAGGGTGAGTCCCTTCGGGATGAATGCGCCGAAACTCTGTCCGCCGGCTCCCTTGCAGTGCACCACGATGCTGTCGTCTGCCAGTCCATCCTTGTGCGCTCTTGTGATCTCACTTCCCAGGATCGTGCCGAATGCACGGTCGGTATTGGATACTTCCACATCCAGTTCCGTATGCTCGCCGGATTCGATGGCTTTCTTGCATTTCTTGACAAGCAGGCTCACATCCTTGGTCTTTTCCAGTTCAAAGTCAAATACAGCCTTCGGATCAAATACAGACTTGCCTTTCTCGTTTGCGGATTTCAGTACGGCATTCAGATCCACTTCACCCTGATGTACGGAAAGGCCTGTCTTTACCTGCTTGAGCAGATCGGTACGCCCTACCAGTTCTTCCACACTGCGCACACCCAGTTTTGCCATATATTCACGCATCTCTTCTGCGATGAACATCATAAAGTTTTCAACGTATTCCGGCTTGCCGGTAAAGCGTTTGCGCAGTTCCGGATTCTGTGTTGCCACACCTACCGGGCAGGTATCCAGGTTGCAGACACGCATCATCACGCAGCCCATGGTTACCAACGGAGCCGTAGCAAATCCGAATTCTTCCGCACCAAGCAGTGCTGCGATAATAACATCGCGGCCGCTCATCAGCTTACCATCTGCCTCGATACGCACCTTATTACGCAGACCATTCTGCAGCAGTGTCTGGTGTGCTTCTGCCAGACCAAGCTCCCAGGGCAGACCTGCATGATGGATGGAAGATCTCGGTGCCGCACCGGTACCTCCATCATAACCGGAGATCAGGATGACCTGCGCACCGGCTTTAGCCACACCGGCTGCGATGGTACCTACACCGGCTTCGGAAACCAGCTTCACGGAAATATCCGCTTTGCGGTTTGCACATTTCAGATCGTAGATCAGCTGTGCCAGATCTTCGATAGAATAGATATCGTGATGAGGCGGCGGCGAGATCAGGGATACACCGGGTGTGGAGTGTCTCGTCTTTGCGATCCACGGATACACTTTCTTGCCCGGAAGATGTCCGCCTTCGCCCGGTTTTGCTCCCTGCGCCATCTTGATCTGGATCTCTCTTGCCGATACCAGATAACTGCTGGTCACACCGAAACGTCCGGATGCCACCTGTTTGATCGCAGAGCAGCGGTCGTTTTCCGAACCGGCCGAAGCGATACGCTCATCACTCTCACCGCCTTCACCTGTGTTGCTCTTGCCATGCAGATGGTTCATCGCGATAGCCAGTGTCTCGTGTGCTTCCTGTGAAATGGAACCATAGGACATTGCACCGGTTTTAAAACGCTTTACGATCTCGCTGGCCGGTTCTACCTCTTCTACCGGGATAGATTTCTCCGGGAATGCAAAATCCAGCAGTCCGCGCAGATTACCGTAGTTCTCCTCATCTACACGCTTTGTATATTCCTTAAACTTCTCATAGCTGCCTAGTCTGGTGGAAGACTGCAGCAGATGGATCGTCGCCGGATTGTAACGATGCTGCTCCCCCTGGCTGCGCATCTTATGTGCGCCGATGGAATCCAGTGTCAGATCCGTATACAACCCCAGCGGATCAAATGCTTCGGAATGCAGACGATCCACAGTCTTTTCAATATCTTCGATAGTGATACCACCCACACGGCTGATGGTTCCGCCGAAATATTTATCGATCACTTCTTTAGAAATACCCACTGCTTCAAAGATCCGGGAGCCCTGGTACGACTGGATCGTGGAGATACCCATCTTGGAAGCGATCTTTACGATACCGGACAGTACCGCATGATTATAATCATCAACTGCTGCGTAATAATCCTTATCCAGCATATTGTTGTCGATCAATTCGTGGATGGTATCCAGTGCCAGATACGGGTTGATCGCACTTGCACCGAAACCGAGCAGCGTCGCGAAGTGATGTACTTCTCTCGGCTCGCCGGATTCCAGAATGATCGCCAGGGAGGTACGACGCTTGGTCTGTACCAAGTGCTGATGTACTGCGGATACGGCCAGCAATGACGGGATCGCCATATGGTTTTCATCCACACCACGGTCGGAAAGGATCAGGATATTGGCACCGTCACGATATGCTTTGTCCACATCCACAAACAGATGCTCAATAGCTCTCTCCAGGCGTGTGCTCTTATAGTACAAAGTCGATACTTCTGCAGCGCGGAATCCGTCGTGCTTGATGTTCTTGATCTTTAACAAGTCCGTATTGGTCAAGATCGGATTGTTGATCTTGAGCACATGGCAGTTCTCTTCGCTGGGCTCCAGCAGGTTCCCGTCTTTGCCGACATATACTGTGGTTGCCGTTACGATCTCTTCACGGATCGCATCGATGGGCGGGTTGGTTACCTGCGCAAACATCTGCTTGAAATAGTCAAAAAGCGGACGGTCCTCTTTGGAAAGTACTGCTAACGGCGTATCACAGCCCATAGCACCGATCCCCTCCGCACCGTTTAATGCCATGTTCAGGATGGAGGTACGGTACTGCTCATAGGTATAACCGAATGCTTTCTGCAGTCTGGCCCGTTCTTCCGAAGCATACTCGATCGGCCGGTGATTCGGGATATGCAGATCTTTGAGCTGCACCAGATTGCTGTCCAGCCATTCCCCGAACGGATGCGCATGTGCATACTGCTCTTTCAGCTCATGATCATCGATCACCTTGCCTGCTACAGTATCTACCAAAAGCAGCTTACCGGGATGCAGACGCTCTTTCAATACCACATGCTCTTCCTCGATCGGCAATACGCCCACTTCGGAAGCCAGCACCAGGGTATCGTCATCCGTGATGTAATAACGGGAAGGACGCAGACCGTTGCGATCCAGGATCGCACCCATGATATCACCATCCGAGAACACGATGGATGCCGGGCCATCCCAGGGTTCCATCATCGTTGCATAATACTGATAGAAATCACGGATCTCCTGGGAGATCGTATCGTTGTTTGCCCACGGCTCCGGAATGCAGATCATTGCTGCCAGCGGCAGTTCCATACCGGACATTACAAGGAATTCCAAGGTGTTATCCAGCATTGCGGAATCGGATCCGTCACGGTTTACTACCGGAAGTACCTTATGCAGATCCTCCTGCAGATGCTCGGAAGCCATATTTTCTTCTCTGGCCAGCATCTTATCGGCATTACCGCGGATCGTATTGATCTCACCGTTGTGTACGATGAAACGGTTCGGATGTGCGCGCTCCCAGCTCGGATTGGTGTTGGTTGAGAAACGGGAATGTACCATTGCGATAGCCGATTCATAATCCGCACTCTGCAGATCCTCAAAGAAGGTACGCAGCTGTCCTACCAGAAACATACCTTTATATACGATGGTACGGCTGCTCATGGATACTACATAGGTATTATCATTACTCTGTTCAAACTCTCTTCTGGCCACATACAGCTTGCGGTCAAAATCAAGCCCACGAGTCACTTCTTCCGGCCGCTCAATAAACGCCTGGCAGATGTACGGCATGCAATCTACTGCACGCTGCCCCAGAACCTGCGGACGCACCGGTACCTCTCTCCAGCCCAGAAGCTTCAAGCCTTCTTTTTTCAGGATCACTTCAAACATCTTTCTGGCCTGGGCACGCTTCAGTTCCTGCTGCGGCAGAAACAGCTGGGCAATACCGTAATCTCTCTCATCGCCAAGGGTGATGCCGCTGTGCTCCTTAAAGAACTTGTGGGAGATCTGCAAAAGGATACCTACACCATCACCGGTCTTTCCCTCTGCATCTTTACCGGCACGATGCTCCAGATTCTCCACGATCCGCAGTGCATTCTCTACGACTGCATGGCTCTTCTTTCCCTTGATGTTGACCACTGCACCGATACCGCAGTTGTCATGCTCAAACTCTTTTCGGTACAAACCCTGCTGCATTCTTTTTCCCTCCTAAATTTGGTTACCTTTAAGTAATAGAAAAAGGAGTCGCAAAAAATAAAAAAAATGCGACTCCTTTGTCATCTCACAATATAAAAATAAATAATAATACAGATAAAGGCGCCACGAGTGATCTCATGGCGCCTTTGCCCTACAAGGATTTAGTATACTCTTTTCTTTTTATTTGTCAAATACTTTTTTCAAAAAAGTTAGTCCAATTTGAAGAACGAGATGGCCTCACTCATACCCTCGTTGATCCTGCGCATCTCCACCGTGGATCCCTGCGTATCTTCACAAGCCTGCGTTACGGTCTGGCAGGATGCCGCCACTTCTTCCGCGGAAGCACCGAGTTCTTCGGAGATCGCTCCCAGATCCGTAGTCGCGCTGGTGAGTTCTTCTTTGATGCCATCCAGCGTTACTGCCATCTGACGAATGGTATCGATCTCTGTGATGGAAGCCTCCACCGATTCAGACAACAGATTAAACTTCGTCTGCGCCTGCTCGATATCTGCCTGCTCTCTGCTGATCACATCAAATACACGGTTGGAGATCTCTACCGTACCATTGGAAAGCGAGATAACGTTTTCAATGATCTGCCGGATCTCTTTTGCCGATTCCGCTGAGGAATCTGCCAGGCTGCGGATCTCATCCGCCACTACCGCAAAACCGCGTCCGGCATCACCGGCACGTGCCGCTTCGATGGAAGCATTCAACGACAGTAGATTGGTCTGTGCCGCGATGGTCTCAATGGCCTGGATCGCCGAGCTGATCTCCACGATCGCGGAGTTGGTCTCATTGATCTTTCCGGTGATCTCCTGCATTGCGTTTACAGATTCATTTGCACCTGCATAAACCGACTTCATGCAATCCGTTGCTTCCAGATTCGCATTCTTGATGGTCTGGGATGCTGCATGCAGATTCTCAACATTTACATTCAGCTGTTCAATATTGTCTCCGAGATCCGCAGCTTTTTCTGCCATCGTCTGCGCATTCAGTGCTACACTCTGTGAGGTATCCGCCACCTCATTCACTGCCGTATTGATCTGTGAAATGGAATCCACATTTTTACCGGTCATATCATCCACACTGATGATGGAACCGTTCAATACTTCCGCCGCATCCTTCACAGATTTCATGGATGTCCCAAGCGCATCCCGCAAGGTAAAGAAGGAATTAATGATACTTACGGTTTCTTTAATATGCGATTTCGCCCTGCACTCGGCTGTTACATTTCCGGTACTCAGTTCGTTCAGTGATCCCGCGATCTGGGTCAGCGGTACGGAGATGACACGCTCTACCAGCAATGCGATGGTTACAAAGACCACCAGTAATACCGCCCAAATAACGATCACCGCTGTACGGATACGATTCACGCCACTCATAACATCCGTCTCATCTGCGGTTAATACTGCGATATAATGTTCACCATTACCGATATAATATCCGGCATATTTGATCTTTCCTTTATATTTGTACTCAATCAGATCCGGATCCGGATGCTGTCCTGCCTGCAGACCCGCTACCAGTTTTTTCACTGCTTCATTTTCTACCGGATTGCCGATCTTGCTCTGATCCGGGTGATAAAGCATGGTACCTCCCGCATCTACAATATAGATATAGGAACTGCTTAAGTTCAGCCCGGAAACATCGGTGATCCGGTCCGCGATCGCATTGACATAAAAGCCGCATCCCACATAACCGATGGGCTTGCCGTCCACAAGGATTGGTGCATACATGGACATGATCAGCTGTCCGGACGCCGGACTCTCCATGATACCGGTATTATAGATACCATTCTCTGCCGAAAGGATGGAATTCTGCAAGGATGTCAGACTATCACCTTCCCGAAGGACTTTTCCGATCACCGCTTCCGTCGGATGGGTCATCACCTTCGAATTCCAATCCGCCAGATAAATCCCTTCCCAACCTTCCTGATTCGCAAAATAATCCAGCGTATACTGCTGCGCGATCGCTGCCTTTTGCGCATTTCCGGGATCCAGCAGATAAGCCTTCAGATCCGGTGATGCTGCAAAACTCTTCAGCGTCTCTCCGTTCTTGTTCACCATAGTGTCAAAGGTATTTCCCACACCTTTGATCACCTGCACAAGGGAATCATGTGTATACTCTTTGATCTCCGTCCGGCTTTTTTCAATCGAAAAAAAGCCTACCGCGATCGAAGTAACGATCATCGGGATCAATGCATACAGAATCAGTGTCAGTCTCATGTTTAGTCGTGCTTTTGAATTCATATGATATACCCCCTTAATTTTGGTTCGCCTTTTCGGCATCTGGGAATATTATACCACATTCCCAAAATTTATGCAAATTGTATAAGCAATATTTTGCAATTTTAATATTCTGTGTGCATTATTACCCGTTTATTTTTTAAACTATGTACATATCCGCTAATCCCAGGCTTTCAAAGCATTGTTTTCTTATTCAAAACGCTTTTTTTCTGCATGTTCCGAAACCATCGTCGGATACTGCCCGTCAAAGCACGCCGCGCAGACCTGTTCCGGACGGCCGGCCAGTTTCTTCACATTTTCCACTGACATAAAGCCCAGAGAATCCACATTGATCATCTTAGCGATCTCCTCCACGGTATGTCCGTTGGCGATCAGGCTGTTCTTGGAATCCACATCGGTTCCGTAATAGCAGGGAAACAAAAACGGCGGTGCCGAGATACGCATATGCACTTCCTTTGCCCCGGCCTGCCGGATGAGCTTGACAATGTGTGCGCTGGTGGTTCCCCGCACAATAGAATCATCGATCAGAACAATACGCTTTCCTTTCAGTGCCGAGTCAATGGTATTGAGTTTTAAGCGTACGAGACCGCTGCGGCTCTTCTGATCCGGTGCGATAAAGGTTCTTCCGATATATTTATTCTTCACCAGCCCCACACCGTAAGGTATTCCGGAAGCTTCCGCATAGCCAAGCGCCGCATCGATACCGGAATCCGGCACGCCGATCACCACATCCGCCTCACAAGGATGCTCCTGCGCCAGAAACTTTCCGGCCTGTCTTCTGGCTTCATGTACACTCACGCCTTCTACCACCGAATCCGGTCTTGCAAAATATACATATTCAAAGATACAGAGTTTATGCTCCTTCTTGCCGCAATGGCTGCGGATACTGCGGATCCCCTCTGCATCCACGATCACGATCTCACCCGGATCCAGCTCTCTTTCATATTTTGCTCCCACAGCATCCAGCGCACAGCTTTCCGACGCAAAGACAAAACTGCCGTCTTCCAGTCTGCCGTAACAAAGTGGCCGCAGACCATGCGGATCCCTTGCCGCGATCAGTTTTGCCGGAGACATCATCACCAGGGAATACGCGCCGGTCAGTTGATCCATGGTCTTCTCCACCGCTTCTTCGATGGACGGGGACTGCAGACGGTTCCGCGTGATCAGGTAGGAGATCACCTCGGTATCCGAACTGGTCTGAAAGATACATCCTGATAATTCCAGTTCCCTGCGCAATTCGAAGGAATTGGTCAGATTTCCATTGTGGCACAGTGCCAGCTGCCCTTTTACATGCTTTACTACCATGGGCTGCGCATTGATCACGGAGTTCCCGCCGCTGGTGGAATACCGTACATGTCCTACAGCGATATTTCCCTGTCCCAGCTCTTCCATGGTACGCTTGTCAAACACCTCATGCACCAGCCCCAGTCCTTTATGATAACGAATGATTCTATCTTCGTTGATCGCGATCCCGGCAGCTTCCTGTCCGCGATGCTGCAATGCGATCAGTCCGTAATAAACACTTTTGGCAATATCCGCATTATCCTTCCGCCAGATTCCGAATACGCCGCATTCTTCATGGATCATTCCCTGCATCTTAATGATTCTCCTTTTTTATATGTCGGATTGACAACTTCGAATCATAAAACGAATCCGCATTCGTTGCAACCCTTTTTTATGATCGTTCCAAAAAACGCAATATGGCAGCTGCCGGATTGCTCCGACAGCCACCTGTTTGTAAAACACTCTATGGGATTTTGTATGTTTTACTCCACATCCTGCAATGCTGCGAAATCTTCTTCGCCGGTACGGATCTTTACAACTCTGCTTACCGGGTATACAAAGATCTTGCCATCGCCGATCTTTCCGGTATACAGTGTTTTCTTTGCCACTTCGATCACGCTGTCCACAGGGATCTTGCTGACTACAACTTCCAGCTTGATCTTCGGAAGCAATGTCATATCCATCTCAACACCACGATACATCTGGCTGGAACCTTTCTCGATACCGCAGCCGGTTACCTGTGTTACGGTGATACCTGTTACGCCCAGACCGTTGAGAGCACGTTTGATCTTGTCGTATCTCGACAGCTTTGTGATGATGACCACCTTGTGCATACCGGTATCCAAAGAAGTACCTGCTACACTCGCGGACATATTTTCCACCGGTACGGAGGCTTTCTTCTTTGCTTCACTTGCCTTCTCATAATCCTCTTCGCCCAGATCCGTGTTCTCATTGGTAGACATCGAAGCCGCACTGATATCGACGATGGAGAAGCCTGCATATGCAGATGCCAGACCGTGTTCTTTTGCATCCAGACCTTCGATCTCTTCTTCTTCCGTTACACGCAGACCGAAGATTGCTTTGATGATCGTAAAGACGATGATCATACCGATTGCCGCCCAAGCTGCTACTGCTGCAAAACCGATCAACTGAATTCCTAACTGATCAAAACCACCGCCATAGAACAGACCGTCAACATCGTTGCCCGGAGCTTTGGATGTTGCAAACAGACCGGTTGCGATGGTACCCCAGATACCGTTCATCATATGTACCGCAACTGCACCGACGGGGTCATCAATGTGAAGCTTGTAATCCAGCAGCCATACACCGAAGCAAACCAGAAGACCTGCAACTGCGCCGATGATGATGGCACCAAAAGCATCTGTTACATCACACGGAGCGGTGATCGCTACCAGACCTGCCAGAGATGCGTTCAGACACATCGAAACATCCGGCTTACCATATTTGATCCAGGTGAAGATCATACATACAACCGTTGCAATGGAAGGAGCGATGGTTGTGGTCAGGAATACGCTTGCCAGTTGCTCCTTTGTGGTGCAGGCTGCACCGTTGAAACCGTACCAGCCAAACCACAGAATGAATACACCAAGTGCGCCTACTACAATGTTATGTCCCGGAAAAGCATTTACTTTAACGATTTTGCCGCTTTCATCTTTTTCAAACTTACCGATACGAGGGCCTACCATCTTGGCACCAATGATCGCTGCGATACCGCCTACCATATGGATCGCGGTGGAACCTGCGAAATCGTGAAAGCCCATCTGTGCCAGCCAGCCGCCGCCCCAGATCCAGTGCGCCTCGATCGGGTAGATCAGTGCAGAGATAATACCGGAGTATACGCAGTAGCTTAAGAACTTTGTACGCTCTGCCATAGCACCGGAAACGATGGTTGCTGTGGTCGCACAGAATACCAGGTTGAATACGAAGTTGCTCCAGTCAAAATCCTGATAGCTCGTAAAGATATCAAATCCCGGTTTTCCGATAAATCCTAAAACATCCTCACCTAACAGAAAGCTGAAACCGATGGCGATAAATACCACGCAGCCGATGCAGAAATCCATCAGGTTCTTCATCAAAATGTTACCTGCATTCTTTGCTCTGGCAAAGCCAGCCTCTACCATTGCGAAACCTGCCTGCATCCAGAATACCAGTGCAGCGCCGATCAAGAACCAAACCGCAAAGAGTTCGCCATTGATCGCATCCAAAATCTCTTGTGTCATAGTCTCTCCTCCTTTTTCCCAAACATCTCCCTCGTTTGAGTTTTTCCTTTTATTGGATTAAAAATATTGGATATAAAAAATCATCCCACAATTGCGCGCCACGCCTTTGTGGGATGATCATTCATATTAATGTTATCAAGTTTTTAATATACCGAGAACAACAGCTTACCGTAGCTCGGGAACGGCCAGCACTTCTCGCTGGAAAGCATCTCCGCCTCATCAACTGCCTTACGCAGGCTTTCCATTGCCGGGATCAGGTCATCGCGAACTGCTTCGGAAGTTTTCACAATCGACTCATAATCCTTCAAAGTCTGCAGCACTTCTTCCAGTTTCTGTACTCTCTCCAGGATCTGATCGGTCAACTCAGAGAGACGCTCCATCGTGGTGATCTCGTAGTTGCACTTCACATTCTGACTTACCGACTTCATCAGAGAAGTGGTCTTTGCCAGGTTGTAAAGATAACCTTCGATGGCCGGCAGGTAATTCTTTCTTACCATATCCACCATTGTATGACCTTCGATATTTACGGTCTTGCAATAGTTCTCCAGCATGATCTCCAGACGGGAGTGCAGCTCGGATTCGGTAAATACCTGATGAGCGATCAGCATATCCGCATTCTTTTTGTCCAACAAGTGCGGCATTGCATCCGCTGTAGTCTTCAGGTTGGACAGACCTCTTACTTCAGTTGCTTCCTTCACCCATTCATCGGTATAGCCGTTACCATTGAAGAGGATCCTCTCGTGTGCAGCGATGGTCTCTTTGATCAGCGCATGCATCTCTGCTTCAAAATCGCTTGCACCTTCCAAACGATCTGCAAACTGTTTCAGCACTTCTGCTACTGCAGAGTTCAGCATAATGTTGCAGCAAGCGATGCTATTGGAAGATCCCAGGGAACGGAACTCAAACTTGTTACCGGTAAATGCAAACGGTGAAGTACGGTTACGATCCGTTGTATCTTTGGAGAAGTTCGGCAGGGTATGTACACCCAGCTTCATCACTTCACGTTCCTTACCAACATACGGTGCATCATTCTTGATCGCATCCAGTACTGCGCTCAGTTCGTCTCCCAGGAAGATCGAGATGATTGCCGGCGGTGCTTCGTTAGCGCCCAGACGGTGATCGTTTCCTGCGGTTGCTACGGAAAGTCTCAGCAGATCCTGATAATCATCTACCGCTTTGATGACTGCGGTCAGGAATACCAGGAACTGTGCATTGTCATACGGTGTAGCGCCCGGCGATAACAGGTTCATACCGGTGTCGGTTGCCATAGACCAGTTATTGTGCTTACCGGATCCGTTCACACCAGCAAACGGTTTCTCGTGCAACAGACATACCAGACCGTGTTTTCTTGCAACTTTCTGCATGATCTCCATAGTCAACTGGTTGTTGTCGGTTGCCACATTTGTGGTGGAGAAGATCGGTGCCAGCTCGTGCTGTGCCGGAGCCACTTCGTTATGCTCGGTCTTTGCCAGAATTCCCAGTTTCCAAAGTTCCTCATTCAGGTCTTCCATAAATGCGGTAACTCTCGGTTTGATCACACCGAAGTAATGATCATCCAGTTCCTGTCCCTTCGGCGGCATTGCACCAAACAGGGTTCTTCCAGTATATACCAGGTCCGGTCTCTGATCAAACAGTTCCTTGTCGATCAGGAAGTATTCCTGTTCCGGACCTACGCTGGTACGAACATATTTCACATCCTTACCAAAAAGCTTTAAGATTCTTTTGGCCTGCTTGTCCAGCGCCTGCATCGAACGAAGCAGCGGAGTTTTCTTATCCAGCGCCTCACCGCTGTAAGAGCAGAATGCGGTAGGAATGCAAAGGGTATGATCTTTGATGAATGCGTAAGAGGTCGGATCCCAGGCGGTATAACCTCTCGCCTCAAAGGTTGCTCTCAAACCGCCGGACGGGAAGGAGGACGCATCCGGCTCACCCTTGATCAGTTCCTTGCCGGAGAACTCCATGATCACGCCGCCATCCGGAGACGGAGTAATGAAGCTGTCGTGTTTCTCAGCGGTCACACCGGTCAGCGGCTGGAACCAGTGAGTGAAGTGGGTTGCCCCCTTTTCCACTGCCCAGTCACGCATTTCTTTTGCAACTGCCTCTGCTACTTTCTCATCCAACTTTGCATTTTCATCAATGGTCTTGCGCAGAGATTCATATACATCTGCGGACAGTCTTGCACGCATTACCCTGTCATCAAACACCAGTGATCCAAAAAGTTCCGGTACATTCTGCTTTGCCATTTTTGTTTTACTCTCCTCTCTGTAGTATAAGAAAAGGTGCCGCGGGTATTTATATCCACACGGCACCTTCGCCTTATCATTATTATGTTTTACAAAACTCTTACCGGTAAAAAGAAAAGCGCCTTGAAGTATTTTCTTCAAGACGCCCTTGTCCTTACATTTCGTTAGTCTACTACTCCGTGCTGTGAGTGTCAAGCACTTTTTCAAAAAAATTTTTAAGTTGTGAAGTGAAAAGTTAAATTCCACTTCTAATACCTCTAAGTAGATCTTACTCTTACAGGATCTCCCCCTAAGTTCCACTTATATGTAGTTGAATCTAGTCTTACAATAGTGATTCTGGCAACCGTCCTTGAAAGGACTGG
>JAFXQR010000192.1 GCA_017526985.1 Lachnospiraceae bacterium | reverse complement strand
TTCCCGAAACTGGTTTGAGAATGTGTTCCGGCTGATGCGGGAAAACAGGGATGTCCTTACATTGCTGGATAAAGCGGGGATACAGCAGGAATATCTCTTTTCCGGCAGATCGATCGTGGAAACTTTGTATCCGGCAAAGGATACTGAGGACAAATACATCAAACTGGCAGCAGAAGCGGCCTTTTACCAGATCCTCATTACATGGTTTCGGGACGGAATGCAGGAAGATGATAAATATATGGCGGAGATCTGCATCGAAATCTTTGAAAATATTTTGAAAAAACTGGATCATATGTAATCAGACTTCCTATGAAAAGGGATGTTTACACCGGGAAGAGACAATAAATCAGAAGGAAGAGAAGATATGAATGCAAAGACAGAACAGAATAGTAAGGATCTCACAGGCATACAGTTCAATGAAAAGGGGGAAGAAAAGCAGCCGTTCATGATCCGGGTGGCAACCTTTGTCGTGGATCGGCGCAACCTCTTTTTTTTAGTGCTGGGGATCGCAGCGATCTTTTCTCTGATCGCATCCAAATGGGTATCCGTGGAAAATTCACTGGCGGCATATCTGCCGGATTCGGCGGAGACCACCATCGGACTCAACCGGATGGAGGATGAGTTCATTACCTACGGAACGGCAAAGGTCATGGTGATGAACATAACCTACGATGATGCTGACCGCATCGCCACGGAACTGAAAAACCGGGACGATGTGTATATGCTGAATTTTGATAACAGCCCGGACCATTTCAACAATTTCTCCGCGTTGTATGATATCACGTTTACCTATCCAGAGGACGATCCGAAAGCGCTGGAAGCACTGGAAGACGTAAAGACCAAACTGGCCGATTACGATCTGTGCGTATCCACCTCCATGGGGGATGCGGCAGCCGAGCAGCTGGCGAGCGAGATGCAGGTCATCAGCGTGATCGTCGCGATCATCGTGGTTTCGGTACTGCTCTTCACATCGCAGACGTGGGCGGAGGTGCCGGTACTGATCCTGACCTTTGGCCTGGGTGCGATCCTGGCGGCGGGAACCAATTTCCTGATGGGTACCATTTCTTTCGTATCCGATTCCGTGACCATCGTACTGCAGCTGGCCCTGTCGGTCGACTACGCGATCATTTTCTGCAACCGTTATAAGGAAGAACACAGGACCCTGGGGATTCGTGAAGCCGATATCGTGGCATTGTCCAAGGCGATCCCGGAGATCTGCTCCAGCTCCCTGACCACGATCGGCGGTCTGCTCGCAATGATGTTTATGCAATATGGTATCGGTAAGGATATGGCGATCTGTCTGATCAAGGCGATCTTCTTCAGCCTGATGTCCGTGTTCCTCTTTATGCCGGGACTGATCATGATCTTCGGCAAGGCGATGGACAAGACGAAGCATCGCAGCTTTATCCCCAGGATCGATTTTGTCGGAAAGATGGATTATGCCACGAGACATATCATCCCCGTCGTATTCCTGGCGGTGGTGGCAGTGGCATTGCATTTTTCCAATCTCTGCCCTTACGTATACGGATACGGAGAACTGACTACACCGATCCAGAACGAACAGCAGATCGCGGAGGAGCGGATCAAAGAAAGCTTCGGCGAATCCAACTTTGTGGCGTTGGTCGTGCCGTCGGGTGATTATGAAAAGGAAAAGAAGATGCTTGCCGAGCTGGACCGGCGCCCCGAAGTGGATCACAGCCAGGGCCTGGCCAACACTGAGGCGATGGACGGATATATGCTGACGGACAAGATCACGGCCAGAGAGTTTGCGGAACTGATGGATGTGGACTATGAGATGGCGCAGCTTCTGTATATGGCTTATGCCGTGGATGATGAAAACTACGCCAAGCTGGTGAACGGCCTGTCTTCCTACTCCATTCCGCTCATCGATATCATTATGTTTTTGTATGATGAAGTGCAGGAAGGCTACGTCACACTGGAAGACGATGTGTACCAGGAACTGGCGGATGCACACGACCAGATGCAGATGGCGCTGGATCAGCTGCAGGGTGAAAACTACAGCCGTATGCTGGTATATCTGACGCTGCCGGAAGGCGGGGAGGAAACATTCCGCTTCCTGGATGAGATGCACGAGATCGCCGGGAAATACTACGGTGAGGATGTGCTGGTGGTAGGCGAGTCCAGTTCCCAGATGGATCTGAAGAAGACCTTCAATGTGGATAACACCGTGGTCAGCGTAGTCTCCATCCTGGCCGTGCTGGTGGTGCTGCTCTTTACCTTTATGTCAGCCGGTATGCCGGTGCTGCTGATCGCCGTGATCCAGGGTGCGATCTGGACCAACTTTGCGTTCCCGGCACTGCTGAAGGATAATATCTTCTTTATGAGTTACCTGATCGTATCCTCCATACAGATGGGTGCCAATATTGACTATGCAATCGTCATCTCGTCCCGTTTTATGGAACTGAAGGAAGAGATGTCCAAGAAACAGGCGATCATCGAAACACTGAACTTTGCTTTCCCGACGATCATCACTTCGGGATCGATGATGGTGCTGGCAGGGTTCTTTATCGGCCGGCTCTCTTCGGATGGCGCGATCTGCGGTATCGGCCAGTGCCTGTGCCGCGGTACACTGATCTCCATCTTCCTGGTTATGTTTGTTCTGCCGCAGATCCTGATCATCGGCGCAAAGATCATTGATAAGACGAGTTTCAAGGTGTCCGTACCCATCAAGCTGGACCGTGGTACCGGCATGATGCGCGTGGACGGCTATGTCCGTGGCCAGGTGAACGGCCTGGTAGTGGGCGAGATGCATGCCTTTGTCCGTGGTGATGTGGCGGCGATCGTGCGTATGGGCAATCTGGAAGAAGTGGATGAAAACGATCCGGAGGCCAGACTGGCTATTGAGATGAAAGAGGAAGAGGAGACGAAGAAAGGAGGGCAGGCATAATGCGTTACAGATTTTATCAAATGCTTTCTCGGATGATCATGAAGACCATGCCTGCGATGGCGGCAGCCGGGATGCTGTGCGGTAATGTCATGACGGTAACGGCAGGCGGTATACAGAATGGTGATGGTGTCGTTTATTATGAGCCGGGGGAGGAGACTGCGCAGACAGATGCGGAAGACTTTCATGAGCGGATCGAGATCCGTACGGCCCAGGATTTGATCACTTTTGCACAGCAGTGTCATATCGACAGTTTTTCCGCGGACAAAGATGTGGTATTGATGGAGGACATCCAGCTGGCGGGGACCGGTTTTACCACCATCCCCATTTTCTGCGGGCGTTTTGAAGGAAACGGTCATATGATCACCGGCTATAACTATGGCGGAGACGGCTATGTGACCGGCTTTTTCCGCTATATCGGCGAAGGTGCGGTGATCGAGAACCTGCACCTGTCCGGCACCATTCGCGCGGAAGGAAAGCAGCAGGTGACGGGCGGACTGTGCGGGATTAACTCCGGTACGATCACGGGCTGCTCCTTTGAAGGCAGGATCTACGGCAAGTCCGAGACCGGCGGCATCGCAGGTGTCAATACGGCGGATGGCGAGATCCAGAATAGCAGCAACAGCAGTACCATCGCAGGGTATTATTTTACCGGCGGTATCTGCGGGAAAAACTACGGGATGATCTATGGCTGCAGCAATGACGGCAACTTAAACGACAGTGTGGAGTGGATCACCGAAGAAGACGAGATGAATACGGATCTGCTGGAGGATCTGACGGACAGTAAGACGGATGTGGCCAGTCTGCGCAGGCAGAGCGGTACCGACACCGGTGGTATTGCCGGCTATTCCAGAGGCGCGGTGATCGGCTGCGTCAATGACGGTACCATCGGCTACGAGCATGCGGGATATAATATCGGCGGTATCGTGGGACGGCAGACCGGCCTGATAGACAACTGTTCCAACCGCGGTATGGTGCTGGGGCGCAAGGATATCGGAGGTATCGTCGGTCAGATGGAGCCTCATCTGGAGCTGGATGAGGAAGATTCGATCCATGGGGATGTGAACGATCTGCACGATATGGTGAACCAGTTGACCTATATCATGGACAGCGATAATGCGCAGGTAAAGGCGGATCTGGAATCGCTGCGCGGTTATGCGGATGCGGCGGTGGATACCGGAGATGTGATGGCGGATCAGGCCAGCGGCTATGTCAATCAGAATGCGGATGTGGTGAACGAAGGCAGCGCGCGGCTGTCCCATGTGCTGGAGATGATGCCGGGGGTGACCGCCAATGTGACTGCAGCCGGGGACAGTGCAGATGCCATGGCGGAGGATTTGAAAAAACTGAACGATCATCTGCATGTGACGGGGAACATCTCGGAAGAAGACCGGCAGCGACTGAATGGCTATGCGGATACCATCGAGCGCAGCTCCCATGATATAGAGACGGCAGCAGACCGGATCTCGGGGAACATTTCCGGGGATGTGGAAGAGTATCGCACCGACACACTGACAAAGCCGGTGGGAGACAGCAGGACGGTGACCGTGATGAATGCCGGTACGGTGCTGCGCTGCGAGGGTGATCATGCATACAGTATCGCCAAAAGTGCATATTCGGAAGAGGCGGATTTTCCGGAAGGCTGGCGGGAACTGGCCGGCGGACGCATTACCTTGGAGGACGGCTATTACTATTATCTCCCGGCCAGTGCGGTGCCGGAGAGCTACCGTGTGGTCTATCACGGCCAAGAGAAAGATGTGGTACCGGAGAATGCGCATGAGCTTGGTGTGGCGACAACGGTCTCGGTGATCAAACCGGTGGATACCTCGGATTCGACGGATGCCGTGGGGGATGCCGGTACGGCGGCTGCGCAGATGAGTGATGCCATGCGAGGCCTGTATAAAGAGTATACGCGGATCCTGGAAGGGACTTCGGCAGAGGTACACAGTGATGTGGAAGGCGCGCTGGGAGAGATCGAAGATGCCATGGATGCTTTGGACAAAGCCCAGGCATCGGTCAATGAGATCACATCTTATCTGAATGCGCAGGATGATCTGGAGATGATCAAAGTGGATCAGGAATGGGACAAAAATGTTGACAGCATTCACGAACAAATGGACAATATGTCTGCCGTGATGCAGCGTTTGGGGGATCATGCCCAGGATTACGGCGAGGATGTAAATGCGCAGATCCGCACGATCAATGACCAGATCAATACGATCTACAATGACATCTACAATAAAGTAAATGAACGGATCGATGGGATCAAGGAAGACAATTACGACTACATCTATGCCGATATCTCCGATGCAGACTTAGAACATGCAACACTGGGAAAAGCGGCGGGATGCTTCAATTACGGTGTGGTGCGCGGCGATGTGAATGTGGGCGGCATCACCGGATCCATGGCGATCGATGAGGAAGATCCGGAAGGTAATGCGGCGGGCAGTGTGCAGTTGTCCATCGGCGGACGCTATACTTCCCGTAATATCGTATTCCGCTGCACCAATCGCGGATATGTGACTTCCAAGAATGACGGTGTGGGCGGCATCGTAGGCTTTATGAAGAACGGTGTGGTCAGCAATGCGTATGTCTACGGTACGGCAGAAAGTACGGAAGGTGGGTATGTGGGCGGCGTGGCCGGACAGTCTCTGGCCATCATCCGTGACAGCTATGTACTGTGTACCTTATCCGGTAATGACAATGTGGGTGGTGTGGCCGGCAGCGGTGCGACCATCACGGGCTGCGCTACCATGCCCACGATCATGAATTGTACCGGCAGGAGTGGTGCCATTGCCGGGCAGATCGCCATCGATGAAGATACGCAGCTGCTGCGTCTGGACCAGCTTTCCAACAACCATTATGTGAGTGATGCGTTGTACGGCATTGACCGCATCAGCTATCAGGATGCGGCAGAGCCTCTGGAATATGCGGAACTGCTGGCGATGCCGGATACCCCCATCGCATTCCGTTATCTGACAGTGACCTTCCGTGTGGACGATAAATATCTGGGCACACAGAGAGTGAACTACGGGGATGACTATTCCACCATTACCTATCCGGAGATCCCGGCAAAAGAGGGCTTCTACGGTACCTGGCCGGAGATCGGGGAGGGTACGATCATGGGAAATATGGTGATCACGGCAGAGTACGCCGACAGTGTGCGTGTGATCGAAAGTGCCGCTCGCGATGAGCAGAGCGGCAAGCAGCTGGCCATGATCGACAATGACTTCAACAACGAAGCAAAGCTTTCGGCGCAGATCGTGGATACGCCGGCCTTCCAAAAGGCAGGCTTCAGCGATGTGGTATGCTATTCCGTACAGATCGAAAACAGCGGAAAAGCAGCGGAAGACAGTTTTGCGCTGCGTCTTTACAATCCGTTTGGAGACAAGAAGATCAGCGTATGGCAGTACGATGGCGCGGACTGGAGGGAAGTGGAATACTTAGAACGCGGCTCCTATGTGCAGGTGCCGATGCAGGGGCTGGAAGGCATCTATTGCATAGCGGTGCATGAGAAGGATCTGATGACCATCGCGAAAGTGGGCGGAGGTGCTGCGGCGGTATTGGTTCTGGTGATCGCGCTGGTGACGGGACGCAAAAAGAAGAAAACAACTAAGGGAAATGCAAAAGAAACGGATACCGAATGATCAGTCGGTATCCGTCAGTTCGTCGATAAAGTCTGTTTCGCAAAGAGGCAGGGAAAAGATGAACTCGGTGCCTACGCCTTCGGTGGAGATGACATTGATGTTTTCGCCGTGGGCGCGGATGATCTCACGGGTAATGGATAGGCCCAGGCCGGTACCTTTTTTATCCTTGCCGCGGGATAGATCGGATTTGTAAAAGCGGTCGAACACATACGGTACGCTTTCCTTGGGAATGCCGATACCGCTGTCCTTTACCGATACGAATACTTTGTTATGTTTTTCCGTGGTCTCCACTTTGACCACGGAATTTTTATGACTGAATTTAACCGCATTATCGATCAGGTTGTAGAGCACCTGCTGGATGCGGGTCAGATCCGCCGTCACCGGCAGCTCGTCTCCGGTCAGGGACAGCTCGATGGCGATCTTTTTTTCGCGGCAGCTGCCTTCAAAGGTGGCGGCGGTCTGACGGATGACCATATTGATGTCAAAGTCGGATTTTTCCAACAGCATGCCCTGGGTATTTAAGTTGTTTAAGGTGAGCAGGTTATTGGTCAGCTTGATCAGACGGTCGGTCTCGTTCAAAACGATATCGATGTATTTGGGATACATCTCCGGCGGGATGGTCCCGTCCTGCATCGCCCGTAAGAAACCGTTGATGGAAGTCAGGGGCGAGCGGAAGTCGTGGGATACATTGGCTACGATGTGCTTCTGGTTGTCTTCGCCCCGGGCCAGTTCCTGTGCCATATAGGCCAGGGAAGCCGCCAGATAGCCGATCTCGTCATCGCCCTCCACACTGATCTCGTAGTGCAGGTTGCCGGCAGCATATTGCTCCGTGGCATCGATGATACGACGCAGGGGCAGGTAGACCAGCTCGGTAAAAAAGATCAGGATGATCAGGGACAGCAGGAATAAGATGATGAGCATGATGTAGTCGATGTCCAGCAGATGATCGGCAGCATCCTGCAGAAGCTCCATATCATAATGTACGACCACATAACCGCGTACCGCATAGTTTAAGGTGATGGGAGCGGCGACGGAGAGATGTTCGGTTTCAAACAGGTGATAAAAAGTACTGACACTGTAAAAAGAACCGGAAAGAGCCGTGATGTCAAAACCTTCGATGGTCACGGTGTTTTCCAGATCCACCGGCATATCGGAATCGACGATGACCAAGCCGGAAGGGTTCAAGATCTGGATGCGCGCCTGCTGCATAGCAGAGGATTCATCCAGAATCGTCTTCATACTGGTTAAGGAGATCTCATTCTGGTAGAGCATGAGCGCATCGTTTTCGGACAGCCACTGGGCCGTACGGTAGAGTTCCTCTGCCTTATTTTTGCGCAGCTGGTTGACGGTCATCTGCTGCATAAAGGTGGCCACGATGATAAAGCCGAAGATGGCAAAGATCAGATATGCGATTAGGAGCTTGATGTAGAGCGTTTTTTTCATGATTTACTATAATGGTTTTTGTATTACATCAGCTCAAATTTGTAGCCCACGCCCCAGATCGTGGTGATCTTCCAGCGCTCATGATCGCCGATCTTTTCCCGGATGCGCTTGATGTGCACATCCACGGTACGGGTGTCCCCCACATATTCGTAGCCCCAGATCTGATCCAGCAACTGCTCACGGGAATACACATGGTTGGGCTGGGATGCCAGGAAATAAAGCAGTTCCAATTCCTTTGGCGGCATTTCCACGCGGCGGCCGCGATAGGTGACACTGTAGTTGGAACGATTGATGGTGAGGTCCGTGAGCCGTACTTCGTTTTCCGGTGCTGCAGGAGCAGCCTCCGCTACCACCGGTTTGTAACGGCGCAGGACGGCTTTGACCCGGGCCACCAGTTCCTTGGAATCAAAAGGTTTTTCCATATAGTCATCGGCGCCCAGTTCCAGGCCGAGCACTTTGTCAAACACCTCGCCTTTGGCGGAGAGCATGATGATGGGCACCTGGATCTCGTCTTTACGCACCTCACGGCACACCTGATAACCGTCGATGCCCGGCAGCATTAAATCCAGCAGGATCAGATTGGGGGCAAAGGATTTGATCGCGACCAATGCGGATTCGCCATCGCCGACGATCTGTGTTTCAAAACACTCTTTGGTCAGATACAGGCTGATCAGCTCTGCAATGTTCTCGTCATCATCTACGATCAGTATGCGTTGTTTCTCTGCCATAGGGCACCTTCTTTCTTAGTATATGTGTTTTTTATTTGAACTCAACGATCGTTACGCCGGCATCGCCTTCGCCGTGGGCGGCCAGGGCAAAACTTTTGACGATCGGGTTACAGCGCAGATAATCGTGAATGCCTTTGCGCAGTGCACCGGTGCCTTTGCCGTGCACGATGCGGACGCGTTCCATATGCGTCATATAGGCATCGTCTAAGTATTTGTCGATACGGGCCACGGCATCATCCACGGTGGAGCCGATCACATTGATCTCGGCAGATACATGGGAAGCTTTGCTCAGATCCAGCTTGCCGGTTTTGGTACCGGTAGATTTTTTTGCGGTGCTTTCCGGTTTTGCAGCCGCCCTTGTCAGATCACCCAGGCGTACTTTGCTGCGCATGATGCCGCACTGTACCTGTACATTGCCATGCTTGTCCGGTGCCGTCAGGATCACGCCGTCCACCTGCATGGAGATGATATGTACGGAAGTACCCGGGGTGGCTTCCTTTGCTGTCAGGATCTTTGGTGTAGGAGCTGCTTCCGGATTTTTCTTTTTGCTGTTCTGCATCGCCTCACGGTAGATGGCTTCATCCTGCTTGGAGAGCCATTCCCGCACATTCTGGCGTTTCTTCTCCATGGTCTGGATCTTCATCTGGCTGCCCTGCTGGTTAAAGACGCGGATGGTCTCATCAGCCACATCCTTGGCATCCTGTAAGATATCTTTGGCTTCCTCGCGGGCGTCTTTTAAGATCTGTTCGCGCTGGTTCTGCAGTTTATCTTCCCGCACTTCTACATCCTGCAGGCGTTTTTCCAGATCGGCCCGCTGTGCGTCAAAAGCTTCGCGGTCCTTCTCCAGCTGGATGCGTTTGTGTTCCAGATCGGCGATAACATTTTCAAAGCTTTCCGATTCGCTGCTCACATACTGGCCGGCAGCATCGATGATGGCATCGGACAGCCCCAGCTTCTTCGAGATGGCAAAAGCGTTACTCTTGCCGGGGATACCGGTGAGCAGGCGGTAGGTGGGACTCAAAGTCTCCACATCAAATTCGCAGCTGGCATTTTCCACACCTTCCGTGGAGAGCGCATAGATCTTGAGCTCACTGTAATGGGTGGTTGCCATGGTGCGGATGCCCTGCGTATGCAGGTGGTTTAAGATCGCCGTAGCCAGCGCCGCACCCTCGGTGGGGTCGGTACCGGCGCCCAGCTCATCGAAGAGGCACAGGCTGTCGGCGTTTGCTTTCTTTAAGATCTGTACGATGCTGGTCATATGCGAAGAGAAGGTGGACAGGCTCTGCTCGATGCTCTGTTCATCTCCGATATCCGCAAATACTTCCGAAAACAGGGACAGTTCGGAACGGTCCAGCGCCGGAATATGCAGACCGGCCTGTCCCATCAGTGTCAGCAGGCCCACGGTCTTTAAGGATACCGTCTTGCCGCCGGTATTGGGGCCGGTGACAATGAGCAGATCGTAATCCTTGCCCAGAGTCACATCGATGGGCACTGCCTTGGCAGGATCCAGAAGCGGATGTCTTGCCTTGCGCAGCCGGATATGATGTTCTGTATTGTACAAAGGCCTGGTGGCATTCAGTTTCAATGCGTACTTGGCTTTTGCAAAGATAAAGTCGAGCAGTGTCAGGGTCTTCTGATCTTCCGCAATGATGTCGCCGTACTGCGCCACATGGGCGGAGAGTGCGACTAAGATGCGGCGGATCTCGTCCTGTTCCTTCTGCTTCAACTGATTCAGCTGGTTGTTGAGTTCCACGATGGCTGCCGGTTCGATGAAGAAAGTGGAGCCGGTGGAAGACTGGTCATGTACGATACCAGGTACCTGAGATTTGTATTCCGATTTGACCGGGATGCAGTAGCGATCCCCGCGCATAGTGATGACAGCATCCTGCAGATAGCTGCGCAGCGACTGGTTCACCATATGATTGAGCTGCGTATGGATGCGGCCGGTGATCACATTAAAGGACCGACGGATCTCTGCCAGATCTTTGGAAGCGTTATCCGCCATCTCTTCTTCCGATAAGATGCAACGGCTGATCTCGCTAGACAACTGCGTGAGAGGATCCAGACGCAGAAAGAGGTCCGACAGGCAGTCCTGCGGTTCTTCGGTATTGCCGTCGGGCGCTCCTGTTTCCGTACCGTATTCCGCGCAGGCACCCACACACAAAAGCAGTCTGGCGATGGAGAGCAGTTCTCCCATAGAGAGTGCGCGTCCGATGCCGGCGTCTTTTAACAATTGGCGTACATCAAAATTGGCTCCGAAAGAAAGACGGTCGCTTTTCAGCATACGAGTGAGCGCGGCTGCCGTCTGTTCCTGGGCATCTTCGATCCAGTCGAGGTTCTGGGACGGCCGCAGCGTCTCGCACATGCGTTTTGCCGGCGCGCTGCCCGTAAAGCCGGATAGGATCTCCGTGATCTTGTCAAATTCTAAGGTGTGTAATACTTTTGCGTTCATAATACTAAAATATACCACACTTGCCATGCATAGTGCAAGCGTGTATAATAGCGGGGTGTTATGGGTAAGGTGATGAAGACAATCGGCTGGATATTCGCATTTTTGCTGGGCACCGCGGCAGTGCTCTTTCTTGCGTTGTACCTGTTGATGGGGAAGTTTTGCAACGGCCCGTCACCCTCGGCGCGCAAGACCTTTGTGGCAACCATGCTGGAGACCGGCGGGATGAAATTTGTACCCGGCTGGTATCTGAGTGATGAAGAGATACAGGCATGTCTGCAGACGGATCAGGGTACGGCGGTATTGCCGGAGCAGACGACGGCTGCGGAAACAGATACTTCTATGGTATCGGTAACGGCAACGGCAGATCCGGATGCCGCAACCGAGGAATCCTCCCTGATCCCCTTTGATGAAAACGGGATCGCTCTGCTGACCATCAAGGGACGCACCTTCGAAGGCGCCCTGCTGGCAGTCAAAGACCCTTCCCGTCTGTCACTTTCCACCTCTTATCCCTGGTCATCGATGGAACACGAGAAAAACGGGCTCACGGTGGGTGATCACTGCAAGGCAAACGACGCCATAGCAGGTGCCAATGCCGGAGAGTTTGTCAATTCCGGCAGCAACTGGGGTGGCCGGCCCGTGGGTGTGGTAGTCAAAGAAGGCGAGATTCTGTTTAATGAGCCTTCCCGCGGTGATGTGATGGTGGGCTTTAACGAGGATCACATCCTGGTGATCGCAGAGATCGGTTCTATGGGCGCTACCGGTTTTTCTTCCTATGTAAATGAGAATCATATCGTGGATGCTGTTTCCTTTAAAGATCTGAACAGCAGCAATACTAATCTGTTTACCAAGCTGATCATCAATGGTGCGGCGGTGGATCTGAACGGGAAAGGAGCCGGGGCCAATCCGCGTACCGCCATCGGGCAGTGTGCGGACGGTACGGTGCTGATCCTGGTGACGGACGGCCGCGGAGCTTCCGGACATCTGGGGGCTACCGGACAGGATCTGATCGATGTGATGCTGCAGTATGGCGCAGTGAATGCCGCCAATCTGGACGGAGGTTCCTCTTCGGCGCTTTATTATGACGGCACTTATGCGCACACCTCGACTTATCTGACCTATTCCGATTCGTCGAGACGGCTGCCTACGGCATTTGTTGTGAAGTGATCTGAAACACATTTATGGAGAAAAAAGAGCAGAAGAAAAAATCATATATATGGGTAGTTTTTCTGGTATATATCGCGTTATTGCTGGGCATTATGGCGCTCCTTTTGCAACATGTGAGTAAGGTGCTTGTTATCTATGAGGCAGCTCAGCCGGCTTATACCATCGCATCGGTTGCGGACAGTCTTTCCGCGAACGGGATCGGAAACAGCCTTACGGTATTGCTTCCGAATATTGCGGAAGAAGATCCGGAGGAGCAGCTGCCGTATACCATTGCAGTCACGGAAGATGCGCCTTACACGGCGTATGAAACGGTGGAAGATTATCTTGCGGAACTGAATGCTGAGATCGCGCAAAACGGTGTACAGTATCATCGCGAGCTGGAAGATTATTCCACCGGAGCGATCCGCTACAGTCTTTATACGGGGGAACATCGTTTTGCGGAAACATCGATCCTGCCGGGGGAGAGCAAGACACGGCTGAAACTGCTGACCATCACGCAGTGGGTGCCGCAGGAGATCCGTCTGCTGCGGGAAGCGCCGAAATGCAGTGTGGATGTGACCATGCCGGCCGGGAATGTGCTAGCGATCAATGATCAGCCGGTGGGTGAGGAATATATCCTGGGGGCGGCCACACTGCCGGGACTGGATTACTGCCGGCGTTATGTGGACATCCCGGATCTGGTGAGCTATGCGGTCACGGATCTGTATCGTCTGCCGAAGGTTACGGTTAGTGACGGGGATGGAAATATCCTTGCGGAATATGAGCCGGGAGAGACTGCGGAGGAGCATTTTCAGCTGCAGGGGGATCATCTTAAACTGGATCTGCAGCCGGCGGAGCAGGAGATGCCGGAAGAGCGGAAACAGTATGTTCTGGATTGCGTGGAGACCTATTCTCTCTTTTTCTCGCGGGATCTGCCGGGAGCTACGGGCAGTACGGCGCCCATCCGGCATTTGTTCCCGGCGGATTCGGAATACCTGAGCCTGGCCGAAGAATACCGCCGCAACAGTATGGGCTATTTTGATTCCCACAGCCGGACACATTTTGTGACCGAAGAAGCGGATCACTATATCGAATACGGCGAAGACTGTTTCTGTTGCCATGTATATCTGGAGAAGTCCATGACGATCTACGGCAGCCGTGAAGTGATCGACAAGACCGACGGCACTTATTATTTTGTAAAGATCGATGGAGAGTGGGTCATCGCTGACATTCAATAATATGAGTATATGTTATGAGTAAACGAAGAAGTTACAAAAAACAAAAATCCAATCTGTTGTTTCTGGTCACGCTGGTACTGGTGCTGCTGTTGTTTCTGATGGTGTTGGTACTGCGGGGGGATCTGTTTTCGCGAAAAACGGCGGATGCTGCGGAAGCGCCGACACCCGCGGCAAGCGAAAACACCGCGGTATCGGCAGGGCCTGCAGCGGTATCCAAGCCCATGCCGGTGGTGGAGCTGTACGACGGTGTGGTCACCTACGAGCTGGGAGAAGCGGTGGTTTCTGAAGAGGCTTCGGTATCCGACAATGATCTCGTGCCCATTCCTGAGGTGAACCGGACCTTTGAGAGTAACTTACCGGCGCTGTATCTTTCCACGGACAGCGGCAAAGCCGTGACCAGCCGTGATGTGTACGCACCGGGCAAGCTGATCCTGGACGGTAAGGAATACACGCTGGGCATCCGCGGGCGCGGCAACACCACCTGGCGCTATTATCCGCAGAAAGGTTATATGCTGAAACTGGACGATGCGGCATCCCTTCTGGGTATGGTCAATGCCCACAAGTATGTGCTGGTCTCCAGCTATGTGGACCGCTCGCTCATCCGCAACTGTGTGGCCATGGACATTGCCGCCTGCATGGATCATCTGGAGTACACGCCAAAGCAGCAGCTGGTGGATGTGTATCTCAACAACAAATACATCGGTGTCTATACTTTTTCCGAAAAGATCGAGCCGGGACAGGATAAGGTGGATCTCTTTGCGGATCAGGGTCATCCTTTGGCAGAGCCGGCAGAAGGGGAAACGCCCTTTTTGCTGGAGACCGGTATCGACCTGTTTAACTTCAATGTGCGTTACGGGCAGCATCATTTCAACACGCCGCATTCTCCGCGTCTGCGTTTTATCTATCCGGAATTTAACAGTGCCAACACGCCGGAAGCGAAGTTTATCATGGACTATATGTCGCAGGTGGATACAGCATTTGTCAAAGATGAGGGCTGGCAGGATCTGATCGATGTGGATTCCTGGGTGGACTGGTTTATCGTGATGGAGCTGTGTGTCAACACAGACTCGGCTTTGTGGCGCAGTACTTTCCTGTATCGCCAGGAAAACGGGTTATTAAAGATCGGGCCGGTCTGGGATTTTGATATGGCGATGGGGAATTTCTCTTACGACAATCCGACCTATCGTTATTGGAGCAGCGCCGAGCAGGTGTATTATCAGGCGCAGAACCACTATATGACTTATCTGTATCGCTCGGACGAATTTATGCTGGCGGTGCGTGAGCGCTGGGACGAGAAGAAGGATGAGCTGTTGCAGGTGGCGATGGATTCCGTGGACCGCCACACCGAAGAGGTATCCCTTTCCCGGCCGCAGAACGACGCGGTATACGGGCGCACCAGTCGCGATGAACAGGCCCTGCGTCTGAAGGATTTCCTGCAGAAACGCTACGACTGGATCGACGAGAGCATCCATATGGATGACTTCAACCGTCACGCTGCCACCTACTCCATCGGCGAATCCCGCCCGGAGGATCCCGCTCCTGCCGCTGCTCCCGAAGTACCGGCCGAGCCTGCAGCGCCGGTCGAACCTGTTCCTGCGCCGGAGGTGGTACCCATAGCGGATCCAAATGTCGTACCGGTAGAGTAATTCACGATAACCATGCGGGAGTATTTTGCCTTCCCCTTGAGGGGAAGGTGGCGCGTCAGCGCCGGATGAGGTGTTCCCTGGCTGGTCGTGGTCTACGCCTGGTCGCAGAATGAGGTCGTACCGGTAGAGTAATTCACGATAACCATGCGGGAGTATCTTGCCTTCCCCTTGAGGGGAAGGTGGCGCGCCAGCGCCGGATGAGGTGTTCTCCGGCTGGTCATAGTCTACGCCTGGTCGCAGAATGAGATGGACAACACAGAGGGTAACGAAATAGTACATGAATGAGTTTCACAATACAAAATTACGAACAAATGCACAGAATCTTCGAAAGCAGATGACGAAAGAAGAACGCCACTTATGGTATACTTTTCTGAAGACACTGCCTGTAACGATAAATCGACAGAAAGTAGTCGGAGTATATATATTGGATTTTTATTGTGCAAGTGCACACGTAGCAATAGAACTGGACGGTACACAGCATTATACGGAGGAAGGGCATGAGTATGATAAGGACAGGGATCATTATTTGAAAAACCAAGGAATCACTGTTCTTAGGTACTCAAATTACGAAATAAATAATCATTTCGAAGCTGTATGCGAAGATATATGGAATCATATTATTGGGTGTGAGAAGTGAGATTACGATAGGCCAGGGTCCACCTCATCCGGCCTTCGGCCACCTTCCCCTCAAGGGGAAGGCAAGGTGCATCCGCAAGGGTATAACCCCTCGGAGATACTTCGCAAATGTACAAGTAATTCGATAAGCCTGATGCGTCGTAATACATTAATGGAACGAAAGGATAACGCTATGAAATACAGATATATTCCAACAATACTTCTTTCGGCTGCATTGCTCACCGCCTGCGGCAGCAGCGGTGTGAAGCCGGTAAACGGATTGGCGGAGGCGACAACGACACCGGCGGCAGCGGGCACGGAAGCAGGGAGCGCAGCGGGCGGTACGGTGACCATCGATCTGGGGAATGCCGCAGAAGGAGCGGCAGCAGCGATCAACGAGCCGGAGGATCTGGGTTTTCTGGCGGAGTTTCCTTACGATACCGGATCGAAAAAGGAGTATACGGTGACAGAGACGATCACCACCAAGGCGTCGTCTTTTGACCAGATGGAGGAATATGACGAGGCCCATGCCATCGTTTTGAATCTGAACGGCAACGGACTGGAGATCACTACCGGAGCTGCGGCATCGAATGAAGCAAAAGAAAATTATATCGCGGAAGCGATCGTGATGGACGGAAATAAGATCTGTATCGTGAAGAGCGGAACCTATATCCTGCGCGGAAGCTTAAGCGGCGGGCAGATCTGCTTTAAGGGTGGTGCAGATGACAAAATACAGCTGGTGCTGGACAATGCAGATCTTTCCTATACGGGAGGAGCGCCCATCTTTTTTGAGAGCGGGGATAAGGCGCTGATCACCCTGGCACCGGACAGCGTAAATCATGTGAGCGACGGCATCGATTCCCAGGACAAAGGCTGCATCTTCAGCAAGATCGACCTGACCATTAACGGCAGTGGCAGCCTGGAAGTGACCGGCGCGCACAACAACGGCATCAGCTGCAAGGATGATCTGAAGATCTTAAACGGAACCATCACGGTGCAGGCGGCAAAAAATGCGCTGAAGGGCAATGACAGTGTGGTGATCCTGGGCGGAAATCTGACGCTGTCTTCTAAGGATGACGGTATCCAGTCGGATAAAAAAGAGGATGAGACCAAGGGTTTCCTGTATCTGGACGGCGGTGTGATCGATATCACCGCGGATGATGACGGCCTGCAGGCGGTGACGGCCCTGGTGGTCAAAGAAGGCACAACAATAAATATCCGCTGCTATGATAAGAAATACAACTGTGACGGATATGTCGAGAAACCGGAATAGGAGGAGCACATGAAAATCGTAATCTTGGAACGCGGTACCATCGGGCCGGATGTGGATGTGGATGTGATCGCCGAGCTGGGCGAAACCACGATCTATGATAATACCGAACCGGAACAGGTGGCAGAGCGGGTAAAGGATGCGGAGATCATTGTGGCAAACAAGTGCCCGTTAAACGAAACGACTCTGAAGGATGCGGCGAAGGTCCGCTTCATCGAGGAGTTTGCTACCGGCTATGATAATATCGATCTGGAATACTGCAGGAGCCGTGGTATCGGCGTAGCCAATGTCAGCGACTACAGTACGCCGGCAGTGGTGCAGCATACCTTTGCATTGGCGCTGTATCTTCTGGAGCATCTGCCGCACTACGATCACTATGTGAAGGACGGTGCATATGCAGCGCAGTCTCGTTTTACCTATTTCGGAGTGCCATTTACAGAGCTGGCCGGTAAAACCTGGGGCATTGTGGGTATGGGCCACATCGGGCAGGGAGTGGCTGCGGTGGCCAAAGCTTTCGGATGTGAAGTGATCTGGTATTCCACCAGCGGAGCACATGCGGTAGAGGGCTATCGGCAGGTGGATTTTTCCACATTGCTGAAAGAAAGCGATTTTCTCTCCTTGCATTGTCCTCTGAATGAAAAGACGCATCATTTGATCGACGCAGAAGCATTACAGCAGATGAAGTCTTCTGCCATTCTGATCAATGTGGCCCGGGGAAAAGTGGTGGATAACGCAGCGCTTGCAGAAGCATTACAGAAGGATGTGATCGCTGCCGCCGGACTGGATGTGGTGGAGGCAGAACCGATCACGCAGGATAATCCGTTAAATGCGATCCAAGACAGCAACCGTCTGATCATCACACCGCATATGGCGTGGGCCAGCGTGGAAGCAAGAGGACGGGTGGTAACGGAAGCATACAAAAATATCGAAGCTTTTCAAAAGGGTGAAAAGCGAAACCGGATCATTTAAACAGTTACACATAAAATAACATAGCAAAACAGAAAAGAGGGACATCATGAAAAAACGAAACATTTTGATCTGTACATTGTTGATGGGCGCAGTACTTACGGCCTGTGGGGAAGAGCAGGAGAGCGGGCGCGGACGCCGGCCGGAGAGTACAGCGGAACCGACGGAAGAAGCAGCAAAGGATCCGGAGCCTACGGAAGCAGATCCGGCAGGAGGGGATTCCGGGGAGAAGACACCTGCCGATAACAAGATCCATGTAGACAATATGGAAGACTTTATTGAAGCCATCGCACCGGGAGCGCAGATCGAGCTGGCGGCGGGCCAATACAATCTCAGCGATTATCTGGGATCCGCATGGGCGGCAGAAGGTGAAGCGTGGAACGACCGGCACGATTATGTGGAGATCCGTGATGTGTATGACGGCCTGGAGTTGGTGATCAAAGATGCGGACGGCCTGGAACTCTACGGCGGGGCAAGCGATCCGCTGCAGACTGAGATTGTGACAGACCCCAGATACGCATCGGTATTGAATTTTGATGACTGCAAAAATGTGCATGTGATGTCTATGACCCTGGGGCATACCGACCGGGGTGACTGTTCCGGGGATGTGCTGTACTTTGAAGACTGCCGGGATGTTTATGTAGACAATGCGGACCTGTATGGCTGCGGTGTGTACGGTATTGATATGGATCACTGCGAGGGTGTGCTGCAGTGTCACGACTGCAGGATCCATGATTGCGCTTACGGTCCATTGATGAACTGGGACAGCGAAGGTGTATGGACCTTTACGCGTTGCGAGCTGGTAGACTCCGCTTCCGGCGGATACTTCCAGGAAGAAGACGGATTACAGCTCATCTTTGACCGTTGCACCTTTGGGGATCGTGAGACGGAGAACTTTATGTACCGTTCCGATACACAGACCAACGACTGTACCTGGGGTGATCCGACCAACTATCCGGATTATGAAGAGCCGGTGGAATATATGCTGCCGGAGGAATTCCATACGGATGAACTGCAGGTGGTGGCTTTTGACGAATATGTATTGGAATATACCTTCTGGAACGCTTTTGTGATCACGGATGAAGATACGGGCGAGACGAAGGAGATGGATGCATGGCTGAGTTTTGAGGATCAGGGCAACGGTATGAAGATCGATGACCTGGATTATGAGTATTTTACCTACGAAATGGACAGCGATTACAGTGCAAAGATCCATATGAACGACAGCGGGAAAGAATATAGCGTGATCCTGTACAGCAACCCGAATGAGGGGGACGCTACCATGTATCTGCAGCTCATGGACGGACAGAACGGAACCTGGTATTACTAAAAATAAATCAAAGATTTTGGTTTATAGATATTTGAAAATCCTTGATATTTTTGTTATAATTATATTTGATTAATGTTTGCAATTTTCGGCCGGAGTGCCGGAAATTGCCTGCATTAACGACAATACCCCGTGGAGAAAAAAAGCGGCAGTGAATCTCGATCGGGGTCATAGGATCATTGCGTCTGAAAGAGGGGGTTCAGATTAACTGGCAGGTAGATTACAGCACAAGAGAAAGGACCGGGGATTATGGCGCAGATTTTAGTATTGAGCAGAGACATTGAAACGAAGGAGCAGATCAGTAAGCATCTGAAGATGCACCAGCTGGATGTTGTCACGGTGAGTTCGGCGGATGCGGTACTGACGGAACTGTCGCGGGATGAGATCATCTATTTTGCGGTGATCGTGGACGGAGAACAACAGGAGATCGATACGGCACAGTTTATCGAAAACATCCGTGAGATCTCGAAACTGCCGGTGGTAATGTTGACGAAGAAATCGGATGCGGATATGATCACGTTGTTTGAAAACGGTGTGGATGTCTGTGTGAAAAAGCCGTTGGAAATGGGCGTGTTCTCCGCACAGGTAATGGCACTGATCCGTATGCAGGAGCGTCTGCAGAGTGAGAAGATCCGCAGAGAGGCACTGCCGGAGATCCGCGGGATACGGATGGATCCGGTGCGCCGCAGAGTGCGTGTGCGCGGTAAGGAAAAGAAATTTACCCGCAAAGAATTTGACTTGTTATATTTCCTGATGACCCATCCGGAAAAGGTTTATACCAAAGAAGACCTATATCGCGAAGTATGGCATGAAGATGTGGTGGGCGGTACGGCAACCGTGGTAATGCACATCAAAAAGATCCGCAACATCATTGAGGAGAAGCCTTCGCGTCCGCGCATCTTAAAGACGGACTGGGGTACCGGATACTATTTTGCGGAATTTGATGAAGATTGATTTATAAGATGAAGTTTTATGGATAAAAGGATCGAGATCGTCTATGAGGACGATGCACTGATCGTCTGCCACAAGTACCCGGGGATCGCCGTTCAGACGGCATCTTTCGGGCAGGCAGATATGGTGAGCGAACTGAAGAAATATCTGGTACAGCAGGGCGGGAGTCCGTATCTGGCTGTGGTGCACCGTCTGGACCAGCCGGTGGAAGGTTTACTGGTATTTGCAAAGACGGAAACGGCAGCAGCGTCTCTTTCGAAACAGGTACAGGAGAAGGATGGTTTCACCAAAGAATACACAGCCATCGTATACGGGAAAATGCCAAAGCCCGCAGGGGAGCTTACGGATTATCTGGTGAAAGATGGCCGCAGCAACACTTCCCGGGTGGCTTCCGAAAAAGAAAAAGGCAGCAAAAAGGCACATCTGACCTATGAGGTGATCGCAGAAAACGATCCGACGCAGACATTGCGGATCCTTCTCACGACGGGGCGGCACCACCAGATCCGGGTGCAGCTCTCCCATGCCGGTTGTCCGATCGTGGGTGATGCCCGGTACGGTACGGAAGAGGCAAAGCAGTACGCGGCACAGCAGGGCATAAAGTGGATCCGACTGTGCGCTTCACGGCTGGAATTTACCCACCCCGTAAGCGGGAAAGTAATTATGAGAAACCTGCCTTCCCCCTGGGAAGGGGATAGAAATCAATAGGGAGTAACAAAACATGGCAGACAGAGGTTTGATCACAAAAGGACCGGGCAACCGGCGTACGGTGACCCATGCGGAACTGGCGCTCTGGAAAGCAGACAAGGCAGAAGAGGTAAAATATCTGCATTACTGGGAATCCAAGGAGATCCTGCAGGTATCGGATCCCGGGGATGAGTATATCGTATTTGTGGGACGCAGCGATGTGATGACCGCAAAGATCTGGACATTTTTGGATCATACTTCCGAGCATAAGGCATTTATCCTGCGGCCGGATACGGAGACGAGATATGACCTGTCTGAAAAGGAAGGTGTACTGCAGCGTTTCCAGTTTCGCGGGGAAGTGCGGATCTTTAATAAAAACGGACTGAAGGCGATACTGGATGCGGTGGAGATGAGCGTATTCCAGCATTCGGACGATGTGATCATACGCATCGATTCGGCAAAACAGATCTGAGTATGGGAACCTGGACAACACGCGGTCTGCGCGGCTCCACGCTGGAGGAGATGATCAACCGCACCAACGAAAAATACCGTGAAAAGAAACTGGCACTGGTGCAGAAGATCCCCACGCCGATCACCCCGATCCATATCAACAAAGAGACTTCCCAGATCACCCTGGCGTATTTTGAACAGAAGAGTACGGTGGACTATATCGGCGCCGTGCAGGGATACCCTGTGTGCTTTGATGCAAAGGAATCGGCAACGGATACCTTTGCCCTGCAGAATATCCACGAACATCAGGTGGAGTTTATGCGGGATTTTGAAGCGCAGCAGGGCATTGCTTTTTTATTGATCTATTATACCGGCAAGGATGTGCTCTATTATCTGCGCTTCCGGGATCTGCTGACTTTCTGGGACCGGGCGAAGAACGGCGGCCGCAAGAGTTTCCGTTTTGAGGAGCTGGATCCAGATTATGTGCTGCCGAAACACAAGTCGCTGATGGTGCCGTATCTGGATATGGTACTCCGGGATCTGGAGTCGAGAGAAGACTAATTCTCCCTTTGCAATCCTGCAATAATTTAGTATAATAAAAGGTGCGGGAAAATGAACGCGCAGAGAGCAATGGGGGTGACACATATGGCAGATATGACCATTCAGGAATTGCAGGATCTGATCGACGGATCCGATAATATCGTCTTTTTCGGCGGCGCAGGCGTGTCTACCGAGAGCGGCATCAAAGATTTTCGCAGCGTGGACGGGCTGTATCATATGAAATTCAAATATCCGCCCGAGACCATGCTTTCCCATACCTTCTATGTTACCCATAAAGAAGAGTTTTATGAGTTTTACCGGGATAAACTGCTGGAATGCACTTGCGGTCCCAATCCGGCCAAACCCAATGCGGCGCATATCGCACTGGCGAAACTGGAGGAAAAAGGGAAGCTGAAGGCAGTGATCACGCAGAACATCGATGGTCTGCATCAGGCAGCCGGCAGCAAGACCGTGTATGAACTGCATGGCAGTGTGCTGCGCGACTATTGTGAAAAATGCGGCAAGTCCTTTACCGCGAAATATATGTATGAGCAGAACGGTGTGCCCTATTGCGATGCCTGCCATGGCGATGTGAAGCCGGATGTGGTACTCTACGAGGAAGGGCTGGACAACAACACCATGAATGCGGCAGTCAAGGCGATCCGGGATGCGGATATGCTGATCATCGGCGGAACCTCTCTGGTAGTCTATCCGGCGGCGGGACTGATCGATTACTACCGCGGGAAGAAACTGGTGCTCATCAACCGGGATGCCACGGCCAGAGACAGCGTTGCGGATTATACGATCCACGGCAGCATCGGAGAGATCTTCTCCCAGATAAAGATCTGATGGACTTACAGGTAGGTGATATCTTACATATGAAAAAAGCGCACCCTTGCGGCACCTGTGACTGGGAGCTGCTGCGGGTGGGGCAGGATCTGAAGATGAAGTGCACAGGCTGCGGGCATCTGGTCATGGCACCGCGTCGACAGATCGAGAAGAATATTAAACGAATTATAAGAGAAACTGGAACTGAGGAAATATAAATGAAGGGCTGGCTGGTTACAAACGAGTTTATTACGAGCGACAAATTTAAAGAGCTGTTTTCCATGTTCTACAAGGCAGCGCTCAAGATGGGCATCGAGCTGACGCAGAAGAGCAATTCCGAGATCTGGACGATGCTGGGAAGCTGCGGTTATCGTCTGCAGGAATTTTTCACTGTGGGCTGTCCGTTCCGTAAGAACGGTATGGAGATGGTGATCTCGGCAGAGGATATCGGGCTGGATGTGCCGGATTTTGTACTGTTCTGGGATAAGGATATCCGCCTGGCACAGGAACTGGAGCGCCAGGGCATGCGTGTGTTCAACAATGCGCAGGCCATCGCGGACTGCGATGACAAGGCGGTGACTTACATGAAACTGCGTGCCGCCGGGATCCCGCAGCCGGATACCTATATTTCCCCGAAGAAATTTCATCCGGACGGTTTGTTTGACCGTAGGGCACTGGAGACAGCGGCAGGGCATCTGGGCTTCCCGCTGGTCATTAAGGAATGTTTCGGCTCCTTCGGCGAGCAGGTGTATTATGTGCAGGATATGGAGACACTGCAGCGCTTTGTCATGGACCTCGGAGACCGTCCGTACCTGATCCAGCAGTACATCCAGAATTCCCGGGGAAGGGATGTCCGTGTGGAAGTGGTGGGCGGCCGTGTGATCGCTGCCATGCTGCGTACCAATCCGGGGGATTACCGTTCCAACCTCACCAGCGGCGGTACGGCGCAGCCTTATACCGTCAATATGCAGCAGGCGCAGCTGGCCATCGATGCATGCCGCGCACTGGGACTGGATTTCGGCGGCGTGGACATCCTGTTCTGACCCAATGAAATGCCGATCCTCTGCGAGGTAAATTCCAACGCGCACTTCAAGAACCTCTATGACTGTACCGGTGTCAATGCGGCAGAGGATATCATGGAGTATATCCGGAAGGTGATGACGAAGTAGCGGCAGAAGGGGCAAAACCTATTTAGACTGGACATTTTGATAGGATCTGTGGTATAATCCCGAAATGTGGGTTTCCATAGGTCTTTTTTGTATTGCCAAAAAAGATGAACTGTAGGTATACAAAACATAAAAAAAGGAAGAAGCTATGAAACTGGAATTGTCACTGAAACAACTGATCCCGCAGATCCGAAAGCGGTTCCGCACCTGGCTGATCGTGGCGATCATTGCGGGAGTGCTGGTGCTGATCGCGCATTATGTGATGCTGCCGGAGCGCAGTAATGTGGTGGGCGTTATCAACTTCAGCTTTGCGGGCATCGAGTCGGGACACAGCCCCATCGGTAACCGTTTTGATCCGGACGAGATGAAGCATCCCGATGTGATCCGCGCTGCAGCCGAGCTGACGGGCACATCTCTTTCGGAAGAGAGCATTGCACAGATCGGAAAGAGTATCTATATCAGCAGTGGTGCTCCGGTCTCGGCCCTGTCGGATGTGGTAGATTATGAAACCACCATCGGCAGCGAAAAGGTCGAGATGACCACGGAGATCCGTAAGACCTCTTATTTCCCGACCAAATTTACGCTTCGTTTTGATTATGCAGCTGCCGGTTTTGGCAGAAGTCAGGGCGCAGCTTTTCTACAGGCGATGATGGACTGCTATCAGACACGCTTTATGAGCGAGTACGGATATAATGCTTCCATCGAGCGTTCCATGCGTGCATTTGATTATCAGGACTATGATTATGACAATGCCGTGGCGGTACTGGATTCGGACCTGCGCCTGCTGGGCAACTATCTGTCTTCCCTGAACGCAATGGACAGTACACGCTTTGTTTCCACACAGACAGGCTACTCCTTTGCAGACCTGGCAGATGCGGTACAGACCATCCGCGGTGAGAACCTGGCAAGGATCCGTTCCTACTTAAATACTTACTGCATCACCCGTTCCAGAGAGGAAAAACTGAATTTCTACAACTTCAAGATCGAAGGTGCCAAGCGGGACATTGCGGTAAGAGAAAAACAGCTGGAGACGATCAACGGACTGATCGAGAATTATGAAAAGACCACGGCGGTGATTGCGGGCAACACCAGCACCAGGGCGGTGGAAGCCGGAGAGGTGCCGGTGATCTATGAAGTGACACAGCATTCCGCAACCTATGACGGACTGGTCTCCAAACGGATCAACTGTGAAGCCGGGATCTCCTCCCTGAATGAGCAGCTCGACCGCTATCAGGAACTGGTTCGCCGTTATCGCGGTACGGCAGGCGGCAGTGCCGAGCAGGTAGAGGCGATGCTGCAGGAGGCGGAGGAAAAGACCAACCGCCTGCTGGATGCAGCTTCCCTGACAGCAAAGGAATATTATGAAACGGTACGCCTGCGCCAGCCGATGCAGGTACTGACCGCACCGGGCGACGGTGGATTTCCGCTGGGAGCGCTGATCCGCAGTTCTCTGCTGGACGGTATTGCCGTAGAGGCTCTGGTATTCGGAATTTGGATCGTATGGTCACTGGTGGGTGTGTACTGGCCGGAAAAGGCAACATCCAAAAAAGCAGCGGATAAGAAAGATAATAAGAAGAAAGAAGGTGGTCAGGATGGAAGAGACTAAGAACATGCAATTAACTCTGGTTCAGCCTGACGGAGGCTATAAGGACGAAGACGAGATCGATCTGCTGGCCATATTCAAATGGATGAGGAAGCTGTTTCTTCTGTGGCTGGTGCTGGCGGTTGGTGCAGGTGCTATTGCGTTGGCAATCGGTATTCTGACAGAGAAGACGATATATATTGGTGATGCGCAGACGCTGGTCGGATACAGTGACGGGGTGCCGGTCGGTCAGGTTACATCGGCACAGGTGATCGCGGATGCCATGGATGTGCTGGGGATCGAGGCTGACCGAATGGATGATATCCGTATGAATATCAGCATCTCCAGTGTAATGTCGGATAAGACGAATGACTTAAAGACCTTGTACAGCAGTCTGATCACCAAGAGCACAGAGATCGATGAAGATGCGATCAATACCCTGCTGTCTACCGGTGGTGAGACCACGGCATACATCATTTCGTTTGATTATCATACTGCCGGTTTTACCCGGGAGGAAGGTATCGATATCCTGAATGCCGTAGTGGATTCCTATCGGAATTATGTGGAAGTAAATTACAATTTCAACGATATCCTGGGTAGTTCCGTGACGGTATTGGATTATCAGGAATATGACTACAGTGAGGCGGTTTCCATCTTTTCGGATACCCTCGATGGCATTTCATCCTACCTGTCCAGGATCAACAGTACGGATAACATTGATTTCCGTTCCCAGAAGACCGGATACAGCTTTTCGGATCTGCAGCAGATCACGGCGACACTGCAGGATGTGGAACTGGATCAGGCCAATGCCTACATCGTACTGAACGGTCTGACAAAGAACGGTGCTGACCGTGAGATCACTTATTATGAGTGGCTGATCGAGGAGACAGAGCGCAGCAAAGCGGTGGAAGAAACCCGTATGGCGGCACTGAATGCGTCCATCGAAGCTTATGAAAAAGATCCGGTGGTCTATGCACACGAAGACACCGTATTAAACTCCAACGATGATTACTATGACAGCCTGCTGCAGCAGAAGCAGGATGTGCAGGCGACCATCTCCGGTTATGACCGCAAGATCGGTTATTACGAGATGCTCATTGAAAACTTCAAAAAGGGTGCGTCCTTATCGGATGCCAAGAAGGAGCAGGCAGAGAAGTATCTGGCAACCTTGAACGAAAAGCTGAACAAGCTGATCGAAGATATCAAAGTGACTGCGGATGAGTATTACGAGAAAGCGGCATTTTACAAGACTGTGCGGGTAAAGATCCCTGCAGTAGCTGAGGCACCGACGATCACGCACAAAAGTGTCATTATGGTCTTCGGGATCACGGAGGCGCTGTTGCTGGTCATCTATCTCGGGATCGCAATGGTTAACGGTATCAAGGAAAGCCTTGCCAAAGGCGAGGACAAGGATGCCGGGAAAAAAGCAGAAAGTAAATAACAGATCCTGATCAGAAGGATCCGGAAGTGGGGCTGTGAAAGGCCCCACTTTTTTTGCATTTTGCGCCCGGATGTGGTATACTATGATAGATTAAGTATGTGAAGGGGAACCTATGGGGAAATTGTACTGTCTGATGGGAAAAAGCGCCGGCGGGAAGGATACCGTGTTCCGGCGGCTGTTGGAGGATCAGACACTGGGTTTAATGGAACTGGTACCGTACACGACGCGCCCGATCCGACAGGGGGAGCAGGAAGGCCGGGAGTATCATTTTACGGATATCGCCGGAATGGAAGCGTTGCAGGCGCAGGGAAAGGTGATCGAATCCCGCGTGTATCATACCGTACATGGCGACTGGTACTATTTTACCGTAGATGACGGACAGTTGGATCCGGCGGCCGGGGATTATCTGATGATCGGTACGCTGGAAGCCTACATACAGATCAAGGCGTATTTTGCGGCAAAGGGACTGGCAGAACTGGTGGTGCCTCTCTATATCGAAGTGGAGGACGGACTGCGGCTGGAGCGGGCTCTAGCCAGAGAGCGGCAGCAGAGTGAGCCGAAATACCGGGAGATGTGCCGGCGGTTTCTGGCGGACTGCGAGGATTTTTCGGAGAAAAAGCTGGCAGAGGCCGGGATCACGAAACGCTTTGACAATACGGAACTGGAGCGGTGTCTGGCGGAAGTGAAAGCCTTTATCAGATAATTTATTTAGGAGATATATGGATCAGATCAGGATCGACCAGATCTTACAACCGATGCGGCCGGAGACGGTGGCCAAAGCCCCGGAAGGTGATCAGGGCTTCAAGTTTATTTTGGCCAGCAACATACAGGAATCGGAGCTGCAGGAGAAGCTGACCACGCTGATGAGTGAGATCACGGCGCAGGGTGAGCGGATCGGTAAGAAAAAGGACATCCGCGATATGAAGAAGTATCGCAGCCTGATCAAAGAGTTTATGAACGAAGTGGTGAACCGTTCCCACGAGTTTTCCCGCGAAAATTTTCTGGACAAGCGCGGCCGCCACAGAGTATACGGTATCGTGCGCCTGGTGGATGAAAATCTGGATGCGCTGGCGCAGGAGCTGGTCAAGGACGAGCAGGATAATATGGAGATCCTGGCAAAGATTGGAGAGATCCGGGGGCTTTTGCTGGATATCTTAACATAATACACGGGGGTAAAGGGTATGAATTTTTCGGATATTGTCGGACAGGAGTCGATCAAGGAGCAGCTGCAGGGAGCCATCAGTACAGGACGGGTATCCCACGCATACATCCTTTATGGTGAAGTGCGTTCCGGAAAAGAGTTTGTGGCAAAGGTCTTTGCGCAGGCGTTGTTGTGCGAAAAGCCGGTGACGAAGCAGGACGGAACGATCGAGCCCTGCGGGGAATGCCATTCCTGCCGGCAGGCGATGACCGCCAATCATCCGGACATCATCTATGTACCGAGTACCATCGGTGTGGAAGAGATCCGCGACCGTATCGTGGAGACAGTACAGGTGAAGCCCTACCAGGGACCGTACAAGATCTATATCGTGGAAGAAGCGGAAAAGCTGACGGTGCAGGCGCAGAATGTCTTATTAAAAACCATCGAAGAACCGCCTGCTTATGTGGTCTTCATCCTGCTGACCAGTTCCACGGAAGCCCTGCTGCCTACGATCCTGAGCCGCTGCGTATTGCTCAATATGCGGCCGGTGCGGGACGATGAGATGCGTACCTATCTGATGGAGCAGCTTCATGTACCTGAGAGCCGTGCGGAGATCTGCATCGCATTTGCCCGCGGGAATATCGGCCGGGCCAAGGCGCTGGCGGCCAGTGAAGATTTTGACAAGATCCGTACCAATGCCTTGTCGCTGCTCAAAAATATCCACGAGATGGATACGGCGGATATTATGGAAGCGCTCAAGAACATCCGCGAGTACGGTTTTGATATCAATGATTATCTGGACATTATGGCGGTATGGTACCGTGACATCCTGCTGTTTAAGGCAACACACGATATGAACCATCTGATCTTCCGTGATGAGATCCAGAGCATACAGAAAGTAGCGCAGTGCAGCGATTATGAAGGCATTGAGGAAGTGATCCAGGCGCTGGAGGTGGCCAAGAGCCGCCTGCGCAGCAAGGTGAATTACGAACTGACCATGGAATTGCTGCTGCTTACTATAAAAGAGAATTAATTAAAAAGAGAATTCATTATTTAGAACTAGGAGATTTTTGGTAAGTGAAAAAGATAGTCAGTGTGCGTTTCCGCAGCGGAGGGAAGCCATATTATTTTGATCCGCTGGATTTTGAACTGAAGCGCGGAAGCCACGTGATCGTTGAGACCGTGCGCGGCATCGAGTACGGCACGGTGGTCGGAGAGATCCGGGAGGTAGAGGACGAAAAGATCCAGCAGCCCTTAAAGCCGATCATGCGTATTGCCACGCCGAAGGATGACGAACAGGATGCGCAGAACCGGGAAAAAGAAAAGAGCGCCATCAGCGTTGCCAAAGAGAAGATTCGTAAGCATGAGCTGGATATGAAGTTGATCGATGTGGAATATACCTTTGACCGTAACAAGATCGTATTTTATTTCACAGCCGACGGGCGTGTGGATTTCCGTGAACTGGTGAAGGACCTGGCCGGGGTGTTCCATACCCGTATCGAGCTGCGCCAGATCGGTGTGCGTGATGCCACCAAGATGCTGGGCGGGCTGGGGTCCTGCGGTCGTGAGCTGTGTTGTCACGCATACATGGCCGATTTTGTACCCGTATCCATCAAGATGGCAAAAGAGCAGAATCTGTCCTTAAACCCGGGCAAGATCTCCGGTATGTGCGGCAGACTGATGTGCTGTCTGCAGTATGAGTCTGATACTTATTCCTGGCTGAACCGTAAGCTGCCGCGTGTGAATGATGAGGTGACCACACCCTACGGTACTGTGGCGAAGGTACAGAGTGTGGATGTGCTGCGGCAGCGTGTGCGTGTCATCGTGGATGTCAATGACGAAAAAGAGATCGAGGAATACGCGGTAGAGGAACTGAAATTTAATAAGCGTCAGGGTGGCGGCGGCGGAAAGAAAGACAAGAACGATCGCAAAAATGATCGGAATGACCGTAACAGCCACGAAGAAAAGCTCAGCAAAGAAGAATTAGAAGAACTGCGGGAGCTGGCGGAACTGGAAAAGAAGGACAATTAAGTGGAACGATTGGATGATCTGCAGATCAGCGGGCTGAAGATCCTGCAGGATCCGGAGCGTTTTTGTTTCGGAATGGATACAGTGCTCTTATCGGGTTTTGTACAGGTGCCGGAAGGCGTCCCGGTACTGGATATGTGCACCGGGACAGGGATCCTGCCGCTGCTGCTGTCGGCAAAGACCAAAGCCGGACAGATCAGTGCACTGGAGATCCAGCCGGAGAGTGCGGACATGGCGCGCCGGAGTGTGGAGCTCAACCATCTGTCCGAACGGATCCACATCATAACGGGAGATATCAAAGAGGCAGACAGGATTTTCGGCGCTGCCTCTTTTGCAGTGGTTACCTGCAATCCGCCTTACATTGCGGGAGGCAAAGGTTTGCAGAATCCGGAGGCACCAAAGGCCATCGCACGCCACGAGGTCTTATGCACCTTCCATGATGTCTGCGAGCAGTCGGCGAAGGTACTCACCCCCGGCGGCAAGCTGTTTCTCGTGCACCGGCCGGACCGCTTATCAGAGCTGCTGGTGACGCTCACAAATTGCGGCCTCGAACCCAAGCGCCTGCGCATCGTTTACCCCTTTGCAGACAAGGCCCCCAACATGGTCCTGATCGAGGCATCCCGCTGCGGCCGCCCCGGCATCACCATCGAGAAACCCCTCATCATCTACGATGCCCCGGGCCAATACAGCGAGGAGATCCGCAGGGACTACGGCTTTTGAATCTCTACTTATCCCCGGAGCCGTCCAGTAAAGACAGTTTTCTCGCTGTGCCTCCGCAAGAAGTTTGCTTGACCGGCGCATCCCCTTCAAACCGACTCGCCCTTGCAAACTTACTTGCTCGTGCCTAAAAAGAGCGGGGCACGAGCTGCGTTTCGAACAGATGCTGCGGGCGAGTGGGGGATGCTTGGTCTCGCAAACTGCTGCGGCAATGCTTCGAAAACTGCTTTATCTGATCCGGCTCCTTGGCTACGGCGCTGACGGATGAGGTGAAATCGACACCCTCCAATTCACAGGAGACATACTATGACAGGAACTTTATTTTTATGTGCAACCCCCATCGGAAACCTGGGGGATATCACGCAGCGGGTGCTGGATACCCTGCGGGAGGCGGATATCATTGCGGCGGAAGATACCCGCAACAGTCTGCATCTGCTGAATCACTTCGATATCCATACCCCGATGACGAGCTATCATGAATATAACAAATACGATAAGGCGGAGACCCTGATCGATAAACTCCGGGAAGGACAGAACATCGCCCTGATCACGGATGCGGGGACGCCGGGTATATCCGATCCCGGGGAAGTGCTGGTGCGGCGGTGTCTGGAAGAAAGCATCCCGGTGACATCCCTGCCCGGGCCTGCGGCATGTATCACGGCGCTGACTTTATCGGGCTTACCTACCAGGCGGTTCTGCTTTGAGGCATTCCTGCCTTCCGACAAAAAGGAGCGGAGGCAGATCCTGGACGAGTTAAAGCGGGAAACCCGCACGATCATTTTGTATGAGGCGCCGCACCACCTGGTAAAGACTTTAAAAGAATTGTATGAGGCATTGGGCGAGCGGAAGATCACCTTATGCCGGGAGCTGACCAAACGCTTTGAGACGATCCTGCCCACAACATTGGAGGCGGCGCTTCAGATGTACGAAAAAGAAGAACCCCGCGGGGAGTATGTGCTGGTGCTGGCCGGAGCGGACCGTGAAGCGATAGAAGCGGAACAGCGGCAGCAGTATGAGGAACTTTCCATCCCGGAACATGTGGCGAAGTACGAAGCGGAGGGGATGGACCACAAGGCGGCATTGAAACAGGTGGCATTGGATCGTGGCATTCCCAAGCGGGAAGTGTACGATGCGGTGCATAAGAATTCTTAAACCGGCAGTATGGTTGGAGATGAAAGATTATGAAAAGTTTTAGGAAATATGTAATAACACCGGCTATCCTGTGTGCGGCGGGAATGACCGCATTGTGTGCCTGCGGACAGGAACAAGGCACTCCGCAGCAACCGGCAGCAACGGAACAGACCGCAAGCAGGCCCACAGCCCCGGCCGATAATATGATGCCGGGAGCTGCAGGTGTTACGGCGCAGCCCACGGAAGTGCCGGTGATCCCGGGGGAGGATACGAAGCCCTGGGTGGGTATGGTCATCAGCCAGTCGGGGATCGATGATGCGTCCTTTAACCAGAGTGCCTGGGAAGGTTTGCAGTGGCTGGAAGGCAGTATGGACTGTCATACCATGATCGTTGAAGCTGGCGGAGATGCCGGCATCACCGAGCAGGAGGCGATGGAGCAGCTGGTACAGGCCGGCTGTGATCTGTGCTGGGGTGTGGGTGTGAACTGCGCGGATGCGGTACTGGTTTCGGCAGAGAAGCATCCGGATGTGAATTTTGCTATCGTGGATACCACTTATGAAGAACTGCCGGAAAATGTGACTGCCGTGGTATTCCGTGCGGAGGAGCCTTCTTTTCTGGTGGGATATGTAGCCGGCAGCGTGACCGAAACGCGGACCGTTGGTTTTATCGGCGGGGAGCAGAATGCCGTGATCGATGCCTTTTATTACGGCTTTCTCACCGGTGTCGCTGAGGCGGCAGAAGACAGAGGAGAAACGATCGAGACCATTGCAGTTTATACCGACAGTTTCGATGATGCAGATAAAGGCTATGAGATGGCAAAGTCACTTTACGGGCAGGATTGCGATGTGATCTACCAGGCGGCAGGCGCCAGCGGGCTGGGAGTGATCCGGGCCGCGGAAGAGGAAGACAAGTATGTGATCGGTGTCGACAAGGACCAGTCCTATCTGTCGCCGGAGCATGTATTGTGCAGTGCTTTGAAATATGTAAATGTTTCTGTGAAGCAGGTATCGGAAGGCCTGCTAAAGGACGACATCGTTCCGGGCCAGACGATCACGCTGGGCTTATCGGAAAACGCAGTTGGTATCAGCGAGGATCATTCGCTTTATTCCCAGGAAATCTACGACAATATGCTGGAACTGCAGATGCAGATCATTGCCGGCGACCTGACGGTACCTTCCGCCGGGGAATAATTAATTACTCACCATAGGGACGGTTCTCCGGTCGGAAACCAGCCGGAGAACCGTCCCTATGGCTATTAGGAAACCAGCCGGAGAACCGTCCCTATGGCTATTAAGGGGGAGATGTAATGAGTTATTTACAAGTCAAAGATTTAACCAAAGTATACGGAGTCAATGATACGAGCGTGATCGCTTTGGATCATGTGAGTTTTTCGGTGGAAAAAGGAGAATTTGTAGCCATTGTAGGCACCAGCGGTTCGGGCAAATCCACGCTGTTGTCATTACTTGGCGGCGTGGATACTCCTACCTCCGGCAGCGTGACTTTGGACGGGGAAGAGGTATTCAAACTCAAGGGGACAAAGCGGGCAGAGTTTCGCCGGCGCAAGATCGGCTTTATCTTTCAGGAGTACAATCTGATACCGGTTCTGAATGTGGAGGAAAACATCGAGATCCCGGTACGGCTGGACGGCATACGACTGAAACCGGAGCAGATGACAAAACTGCTGATCATGCTGAATATGGAAGAGCGTCGCTATCACCTGCCGGAAGAGCTTTCGGGCGGACAGAAACAGCGTGTGGCCATCGGACGAGCCTATGCGCACAAGCCGGCACTGATCCTGGCGGACGAGCCTACCGGTAATCTGGATCACGCCACCAGTATGGAGATCATGGATCTGCTGCGTACATCGGCGGAGAAGTACGGCCAGACCTTGATCGTGGTGACGCATGATGACAATATCGCGGCTACGGCGGATCGTATCATCCGCATCTCGGACGGCAAGATCGAGTCGGATACGAGACTGAGGAATAAAGAAGTGAAGACTGCAGAAGATCCGGTGGAGGGCTGAGTAATGTACTGGCTGCATTTATCCAAACGGTATATGTGGAAAAACAAGGCTCGTACACTGTATTCCATTGGTGGCGTTGTTCTGACCTTTATCCTTTGTTTCTCTGTGATGACGGCATATTATTCCATATGGGACTATACCTATCTGTCGAATTATGAGTTGATGCCCTTTGAACTATATTATTATGGGCAGCAGGAGGGAGGGGCTTCGGAAGAGTTCATCCGGCAGGTGAAGCGGCTGGAGAACTATCCGAATACGGAGAAACTGATAGTGCGCGACTATCAGGGACGAACGGTCTTTCCGTCGCGGATGGAACGGGGCGAGCATTACCAACTGACACTGAAACTGAAGGACACATCTGATTTGTACGGGACGGCAGAGGAACTGACAAATAGTACCGGCATTAAATTTGATGTACGCGCAGATGTAGCGCAGTATCTGCATCAGGGAGAAAGAACGGAGGATGCTCTGGCGGACTTTATGATCATGTTGATCGCATCGATCTTTGGTTTGTTCTCCGCGGCAATCCTGCGTAATACCATGCTGATCTCCGTGACGGAGCGTGTGCGGGATTACGGACTGCTGCGCTGTGTAGGCATGTCCAAGCATCAATTGCGTACGCTGCTTTTTGTAGAAGGCATGGTGATGAGCCTGATCGCGTCGATGCTGGGCATAGGGCTCGGATATTTGGGGCTGCAGAGTATCACACCGTGGTTGCGTAAAACTTTGCAACTGGAGCGGATCTTTCGTTTCAATTTTTATTGGAAGGCGGCGGGGTATTCCACGCTGCTCTGTCTAGGTGTAACACTCTTTTCTCTGGTAGAGCCGTCCCGTCAGGCCGGGTTGGTTTCGCCCATTGCGGCATTGCAGGGAAATATGGGCGGCAACATCGGACTGCCGAAGATCTTAAAAAAGCTCAAACGAAAGAATGCGGGAAAGCTAAGGGAAAAACTGTTTGGTGTGCCGGGTCTGTATGCCTATCGCAATATCAAGCGCAGCAAAGGTCGCAGTGGTTCGGTCTTTCTGGCGATGTTTTTCAGTGTGGCCTTTCTGATGACCATGCTTTCTTTTTCGGATTCGATGAAAGCGGAGCTGCAAAAAAGTATTGGCAGATTTATGGTAGAATATCCGGAAACCCTGAGTGATACATCAGGGGATGTGATGCTGCATACCGTCGGGGAACGGGAATATGAACTGGTTGAGGAATTGGAAGGCCTGCAGGATGTGGAGGATGCCACGGTCTGGATGGAGTCCTATGAGGGTACGGGAGGCGGTCTGTCCGGGATGAGCAATGATCCCTATATCAAAACGCTTGCGGAATACGGGCGCGTGAAAACGATCCAGCATATCGCATACGAAAAAGAGGTTATAGAGAAACTAAGTCCGTTTCTGCTGGAGGGAAGCATAGATTATGAGCAGATGGTGGCGGAAAACGGGATTCTGCTTTGCGATACATTCAGCACCCTGCAGGGAGTATCTGCAAGGCTGACCAATTATAAGGTGGGGGATATCATTACCGTACCGGATATCGAAGGCAGGGCGAGAGCAAAAGAGGCCTATCTGGCAGCGGCATGGGAAGTGGCGGAGCGCAATGGCCTAAACTATATGCGGGATGCAAACGGCCATCCGACGGAGGTGCCATGGGATGCGGAGAAAGATGCTGAGATCGTTACGCAGATGAGCAGAGGGGCCGGCGAGGACCAGAAGGAGTTTTATGACCGGATCCTAAATGAGATGCTGGATGAAATGTCCGAGCGAGGCTATGACTGTATGTCAGTCCTGAAAGAACCGCCGGTCTCCATGATCCGCCTGTTGCTGGCTGCGCAGACGATCGAGTATGAGAACGGCGCGGTTAGGAGCTATAAGATCAGCGGTATTGTTTCTTCCGACAGCATTGTTGGCGGATACATATCCTCTGTGACGGAAAATGCGATCGAGATGATCTATCCGCTGGATTCGGTGGAGACTGCTATGGAAGAGGTGATCCGGCGCGAGTCCGGGAATGGGGAAGATATGGAGTATTCCTATATCTCCTATTTGAGTTACAATATGTCATGGAGAGCGCAGATCGCGGTAAAGCGTCATTATGAAGATGATCTTCCGGATGATGAGCTCAGACATTATGCGCAGGCGAGAAAGTTGCAGTACCAGGATCTGTTTGAGCTGGTGTATGGCGGAGACTACGCTGAAGATATGCGGATGCTGCGCGTTGTGGAAGTCGCAGTATGGCTGCTGAGTGTCTTTATCATTATTGTATGCATGATCCAGATCATCAATACGCTGCAGGCCAATATGCGTCTGCGACGGAAAGAACTGTGGCTCTATGATGTGGTGGGGATGGAACCGAAGCAGAAATTCAAAATGCTGTTGATCGAGCATGGGCTGTCGGCCATCATAGCTATGGTCACCGGGATGATCGCCAGCTTTGCCTTTAGCTATTGGATGCTGGAGGGTATGCTGGATGTGGATAGTACGCAGGAATTTGTCTGGCCTGTCGGAAAGGCGCTGCTGATCGGTGGCCTGATCCTTACAGTCATACTGGCAGTGAATATGTTGGAGATAAGGAGGAGTCATCAGGAAGCCGAGCATATTTGACAAAAACAGGCGAAAGTAGTAGAATACAAGCATAAAGAAAGCGCTACCGATAGACGGTTAGCCTAACAAGTTATTGGTTGAAAAAATAACCGTATCCTTGCCGGGGGCGGTTATTTTTGTGTTTTGTCGTTACGGCCGATGGCATAGCCAAGACCAAATGCAGACAGCACTAAGCCGAGCATGGTCATAATATCGCTTATAGTCAACATTCGTAAGCCCTCCCTTTGATATATATTCCCATAAGGGTTTCTATAGGATCGGAGGGTCACAGTCCCTCCGTAGAGGGCTAACTTTATGATATTCCGGCAACCGTCCCTGTGGCTCAACTGTTGGTTGGATGCATGCGAATGCGGTTCCATTGTTTTTCACGGGAAGTATCGATATAATGACTTTATCAACGGACCGGTCTGAATAAAAAAGAAAGGTTGATAATTATGGAACTGGGAGCAAAGATAAGGAGTTTACGCACGGATGCGCGGATGACGCAGGAGGAGCTGGCAGACAAACTGGGGGTGAGCAGCCAGGCGGTATCCAAATGGGAGACAAATGCCAGTACGCCGGATATTTTACTATTGCCGAAACTGTCCGTGTTGTTTGGCGTGACCATTGATGAATTGTTTGATCTGACAGTGGAAGAAAAACTGAGCCGTATCGAGAATATGTTTTGGCAGGAAGCGGCATTTTCTGACAAAATGTTTCAGGACACTAAGGATTTCCTTTTTGCGCAATTGGAGACCTATCCGGTGAAAGGGCGAATCGAGGGGTTGATCGCGCGTCTGTATCATCTGCGGATGGAATATGATGCTATGGTGGTAAGCCGGTATGCAAGGGAATGCATGCGGAAACTGCCTGCAGACAAAGAAAGTAATGTGGAGTGGCTGTTACAAAAAGCGGAAGGTGCGGTGTGTATGGATTATAATATCCGCCAGCATCATAAGACGATCCTCTTCTACAAGGAGCAGATCGAGCGTTTTCCGGAGGCCGAAAGGAATTATCGGGAGTTGATGGATCAGCTGCTGGCGGATCATCGGATCACAGAAGCCAAAGAGATCCTGGAGAAGTACCGGAAAATCAAGGCAGGCAGCGAGCAAAGAGTAAGGATCTATGAGTTACGGATCGCGGCAAAGGAAGGGGATTTCGTGCTGGCGGAAAAGTACGCTGCAGAGATGCTTAAGGATTACCAAAACGATCCGCTCATCCTGTTCGAGCTCGGCGGTTATCAGGCAGCTCGGGGGCATTATGATGACGCATTAAGGCTATTTGAGCAAAGCTATAATGCGCAAAACAGTCCGAGATATGTGGATACTCTGCAGGCGCAGGCGATCCTCTACGAGATCCGCAAGCAATACGATAAGGCAGTGGAGATGTATGAGCGTATACTGCAAAACTTGCGGGATGAGTGGAACACCACGGAAGGAGTAGCGGTAACGCAGGCGCGGGATGAGATCGAAAGATTAAAGAAGATGAAGTAAAAAATGACAAACCCGGAAAAGAAAATTCGGATATTATGCCGATAGGTAATGTAAGGCCATAAGGATGAATAATTGTATACACAACAAATAGAATAAAGAAGATGTTGCAGGTGCTTAGCTTCGTGGCAGAGAATGAGCGTGGCAATATCCGCCAGCGTCAGGCGGAAGGCATCGTTGCCACCAAAGCCAGGGGCGTGAGATTCGGACGCCCGGAAAGGGAGCTGCCGGAAAGCTTCCCGGAGATCTGTGAATGTTGGAAGGCCGGTGAACTGTCCAACCGGGCCGCAGCCAAGGCATGCGGTATGCCGGTATCCAGCGTTCGCTACCGTGCAAAAAAAGGTGGGCAAAATAGTATACTATTTTGCCCACCTTTTTCATATCTAAGTTTGTCGAGAATTATAACAAAGAAATCGTAAGTAGTCAATAAATTCATGCCAAATCGTTTGTGCAATTGGTACAAAATGATCCTTCTTGCCGCAAAGGGCAATATAGTATGCTATTTTGCCTGCCTTGCATTGTGGTTATTGCGAGAACACATTCATGCCTGATACTTCGAAAGATCTGTACATATGGAAAAAGAACGATCCGGACGAATCTACGATGTGGTGTTATGGAGGCGGACGGCGTTACCTGATCGTCAACGCCATCTGGGATGTCAAAAGGAACGGCATCTACGGTGCGATATACGACATTGACCTGGAGCGCCTGCAGGCTTATCTGGAGCAGCTGGATGAACGGGATATTTCTTATATTAAAACACTGGAAGATGATCGTGAGATCGCAGAGGAATTGGCGCAGTGTATCGAGTGTGAATACTGTGACAGAACAACAGAACTGTTTGATACGGAAGAAGAACTGTGGGCGTATGTGAAGACAATCAGAGGATGAGATATGTGGTATGTCATACCGACAAAGATCGGATGCGAAGACAGTTTATGCGAATGGGTAAAGGCCTATCTGGATCAGAGAACCTATGCCAGATGCTTTGTGGCCAGGTATGAAGAGGTAAGACGAAAAGAAGGCACAGCCTATATCCATATTCAGAAGATGTTTCCGGGGTATCTCTTTCTCAAGACGGAGTATCCGGAGGAAGTGCTGGAGCAGCTGGATCAGACGAGCAAAGTATCTGCACTGATGAGTGTGGGAAGTGGCGGTAAACGGGAACTGCTCCCGATCCAAAGAGGAGAGGAACATTTCCTGGAGCGGGTGCTCGACAACGGACTGTTGAAAGTCAGTTATGTCCGCAAGAATGCAAAAGGTGAGATCGATTGCCTGATCGGCCCGCTGGAAAAATACGGGGATCGGATAGAACAAATAAATCTCCATAACCGAAGAGCGGTTGTGAAGATCCCGATGCTGAGAGAAGAAAAAGCGGTGAAGTTCAGCCTGTGGGTCGATAAGGATCCGCAGATTGACTGGATCGAGACGGAGAAGAAGAGAAGAGAGGCTTGACCGAAGGATGTGGTATGTGATCCGGACATTCACCGGGAAAGAACACGAGATCTGTTTGTGGATCAATACCTGTGTGGAGAAAAGCCTGTATAAGAGATGTTTCGTGCCACTCTATGAGGATGTGGCGCGACGGGAAGGCATCGGACATATCTTTATCAAGAGAATGTTTGATGGATATGTCTTCGTGGAAACGGATGATCCGGCCGGAATGGTGACGGCATTGAAGCGTACACCGATGTATACCGCTTTTATCTCGGTGATCGAGGAAGAAGAAAGATTGTTTCTTCCTATAAAACCGGAGGAGGAAGCGTTTTTGGCTTCCATACTGACAGACGGGATGATGCATGTTAGTTATGTCCGCCTGGACGGATGCAGCAGGGTGAAGGAAGCCATCGGTCCGCTAGAGGGGTATATCGATGCCATTGTGAAGGTGGATAAACACCACCGGCGTGCATTGGTAAAGCTTCCGCTCTTTGGCGAAGAACGTACAATTAAGTTCTGTCTGTGGCTGGATACGGACCCTAAGCTGGAACTGATCGAGGCGGAAAAGCGGCGAAGGAAAGAGAGCCTGCAGAAAACGATTTATAAAGCAGGTGATCATGTACTGGTTACTACAGGTACTTTTGGGGATGTACCGATGGAAATCAAAGAAGTATATCCGGAGAAGAACTGCCTGAAAGTGAAGGCACCGATGTTTGGCAGTTTCATAGATGCAGAGATATCTATGGACGATGTAGTGCTCACAAGACCATGATCGATATTCCTGAATTGCGTTGATGCGCGGCGGGTGAGATCTGCGAAATATGTCATCCCTCCGGGCGGCTATTCTGTAAACAGAATGGTCGTATGGCGAAGCTGTGTCTGCGGAAAGAACCCGGGAGCAGCAAGGATAGGGATCTTTTTTCTAAATAAAAGAGTCTCGAAAGAGGCTCTTTTTGTGTGGGGAAAAATAAAAAACTTTACAACCCCATACACTCATGGTAAGATGTCAACGTTGTCAGAGTTCATCTGTACATGCACAAAGGCATCGGGACAATCGTCCGAAGATTCCATGATTGTATGAAAACAGAGAGAAGTATTTGATCGTTCGTAAACAGCAGTAATTCTTTTGAGAGATGCCTGAATGTTTTTTCTTGAACCGTTCGGGAAGTCATATATTCCAGAGATCCTGCCTTTACATGTCAGATGAGCAAGATGAAGACATTGTAAAGGAGGAAGAAATGGAGGGAACAGACAACAGAAAAGTCCATGCGGACAAAGGAGGAGTGCAGAAGCCGCAAAAGAAGAAGCGGCAGACAAAACAACTGAATAAGGATCCGATCACTTACCAGAATAAGGATGTGGGAAGTAAGGTGCTGGCAGAGCACCTGCCGGGGAAAGATTTCTCGGTGTTCGGCCTGCAGCTGCCGAAGATCAAGGCACTGAAACCGACCAATCTGCCGGCAGTAGAAGCCAATGAACTACAGATGGATAATCTGTTTTTGCTGGAGGATGACAGCTATCTGTTGGTAGATTATGAGAGTGTCTACCGGGAGAAGAATAAAGTCAAGTATCTGGGCTACCTTGCACGGCTGTCCAAAAGATTGTATAATGAAAGTGGCAGAT
>JAFXQR010000191.1 GCA_017526985.1 Lachnospiraceae bacterium | reverse complement strand
TGCTTCCGATCTCAAAGCCCTTACCGCCGGATACAAAGTCCATAACTTCCTGCGGATCGGTTGCGTAGCACAACGCCTGACGAACGCGTACATCATTAAACGGCTCTACCGAGTTGTTCAGATACAGTGCCTGTACCAGGTTCATAGCGCCTTCCAGCACCTCAAAGTCGGTACCCGCAAGTTCCGCTGCCTGGGTATCGGTGATACGCGCGATCATATCTACGGAACCACCCTTCAGCTCCATTACCAGAGCATCCGGATTCGCCAGTACTTTCAGCGTGATATCCTTGATGTGTGCCTTCTCGCCCCAATACTCATCAAATGCCGTCAGAGTAATGGATTCCTGCGGAACACGGGATACATACTTGTACGGACCGGTACCGATCACATTGTGTTCCGGATCTGCATTGGATGCCGGCAGCACTGCAGATGTGCATGCAGCCAAAAACTGTGCATCCGCTTCGGACAGCGTGATCACGATCTTATTATCTTCTGTTTTTTCAATATTGGAGATCTTCGTGAATTCCGGCTCAAGAGGCGCATCTCCCTCTTTGCAACGGTTGATCGAATAGATCACATCCTCTGCCGTGACATTGCTGCCATCATGGAATTTTACTCCATCTCTTAAGGTAAATGTGTAGACCAGTCCATCCTCACTGATCTCGTAGCTTTCGGCCACGGCTGCTTTCAGATCACCATTCTCGTCATACTTCACGAGTCCTTCGTAGATGTTGAACAAGATCTCTCTGGTACCTGCCGCAGTTACCTTATGCGGGTCAAGTCCATCCTCCAGATCCTGCGGGATACCGATCGTGATGGATCCGGTTGTTCCGGCCACCGGTGTGGTTCCCTCCTGTCCCGAAGTGCCTGTTGTGATCTGACCAGAAGAAGTTCCTCCTGTCTTGTCACCTCCGCATCCGCTGAGTGCAACAGCCATCGTCGTCAGCAATCCTGCGAGTAAAAATCTTACTCCTTTTTTCATTGCTTCCTTCCTCCTTTTTGGATATGAAATTGTAAAGAACAATGGAGCTTTTTGCCCCGAATGCCTATTGCGTTTCGGCCCGTCTCCGGCGGTGCCCTACACAACATATTGCATTCTATTATATTATCGGACAAAATGCAAGGATTTTTTACATAATGCACAAAAAAAGTTTCCGGCTTTTATGAAATCTCATCAAAGCCGGAAACTTTATATCTTTCTGAATTACATAATCTCTTTCAGGAATGCCTCGTAACCTTTTACAGCTTCGTAAATATCTGCCTTGCTGGTGATCTCCCAGGGCGCATGCATATTGAGGACGCAGACACCGCAATCGATCACATTCATACCGTAAAGCGCCATAATATAAGCGATGGTACCGCCGCCACCGACATCCACTTTGCCAAGCTCGCAGGTCTGGAAGGCTACATTTGCATCATCAAGTACTTTGCGGATCTCTGCCATATATTCCGCATTGGCATCGTTGGATCCGGATTTCCCACGGGAGCCGGTATACTTGTTAAATGCCATACCTTTTCCGAAGTATGCGGCATTCTTCTTTTCATAGGCCGATGCATACAGCGGATCAAACGCAGCGCTTACATCCGAAGAGAGCATCTTGGAATTTGCCAGGCATCTGCGCAGCTTCAGTTCATCATAACGCTCCGTATACCCCAGCAGTTCCGCAATGGTATTTTCAAACCATCTGGACTGCATACCGGTGGCGCCCACGCTGCCGATCTCTTCTTTATCTACCAGCAGGCAGCAGGTACTGTAGTCGGTCTTCTCCACATTCAGCATCGCTTTCAGGGATGTGAACGCGCAGACACGATCGTCCTGGCCGTAGCCCATGACCATACTCTTGTCAATACCGCAGTCTCTTGCCTTACCGGCCGGTACAATCTCCAGTTCCGCGGAAAGGAAATCTTCTTCGTCCATACCATATTTCTCTTCCAGCAGTTTCAGGACATTATTTTTAACAGCTTCTTTTTCCTTCTCATCTTTTTTGCCTTCGGATAAAGGACGGCTGCCGATCAGGATATCCAGATTTTCGCCTTCAATCACCTTTGCTGCTTTCTTTTCCTGATTCTCTGCAGACAGATGGATCAGCAGATCCGTGATACAAAAGATCGGATCATTTTCTTCCTCGCCGATATTGACTTCGATCACTTTGTTATTCTTGGTGCACACCACGCCGTGGATCGCAAGCGGAATAGTCACCCACTGATATTTCTTAATACCGCCGTAATAATGGGTATCCAGGTAAGCCAGGCCACCATCTTCATACAGAGGATTCTGTTTCACATCAATACGTGGACTGTCGATATGCGCGCCCAGGATCGCCATACCCTTTTCCAGCGGCTCCGTACCGATCTGGAAAAGTGCGATCATTTTTTTCATATTTACGGCATACACTTTATCGCCGGCCTTTAGTTTCTTACCGTTGCCGATGATCTCTTTCAGATCATGATAGCCTGCTTTCTTTGCCATTTCGATGGCCAACTCCACACACAGGCGCTCGGTCTTGCCCTTACTCAGAAAGTCTTTGTATTCGTCACAAATACTCTCCAGCTCCCGCAGATCTTTTGCGCTGTACTCATTCCATGCATTTTTTCGTTCCATCTTGTCATCCTCTTTTCTTGTTTGTTATATAGAACAGTACCGGGTTACTGTTTGGTTCGAAAATTATAATTCTTCCAAATGTTTCAACAACGATTGATAAAACTCCAAAGTTGCGGGATCGTTAACTTTGCGTCCTGATTGAAAATACTCTACAGAAAAACAGTCTTCGCTTTGTTTTCCGGCAGCCTCCATCCGATGTTTTAAATGGCGGATCGTGCCCTCGCTCCCGTCGATCATCTGTATCGTATCTCCCAGAATCTTACGAAGGGATTTTGCAAAATGATTAAAATGCGTGCAGCCGAAAACCAGAGTCTCATACATATCCGGTTGAATATCTGCCAAAGCACGCTTAAGGTAAGCATCCACTTCCGCGGATTCAAAGATCCCCTGTTCCGCAAATCCAACCAACTCCGGTAATGCTAAGAGGTCCACCTGATGTGCTTCATCCACGCGCTCGATCAGGTCATGAAGTTTCTTTTCCCGTGTAGTGAGCGGTGTTGCGATCACCAGTATCCTTTTATTTCCTCCATGTTCCACAGCCGGTTTGACTGCGGGCTCAATGCCGATCACGGGGATGGTGAATTTTTCACGCAGATAAGCCGCCGCAGCAGAGGTCGCCGTATTACATGCGATCACTACGGCATCACAGCCTTTGGACTCCAGAAAAGATACCGCCTCTTCCGAATACCTTCGTATCTCCTCAACGCTCTTGGTTCCGTACGGCACATGATCCGTATCCGCATAATAAAAATAGGCCTCCTGCGGAAGCATTTTGATCGCTGTATGTAATACTGTCAATCCTCCGATGCCGGAGTCAAACATGCCGATCTTCATGATATCTGTCCAATCATAAAACGGATGCCCGTACTGCAGGCATCGTTATCTGCTTCTATACATTGAATTGCAAGCCTACTGCCTTGTACAGTTTGCGCATTTCTTCCGTAGTCAGCTCGCAGTATTCTCCCGGCTGCAGATTGCCCAGCGTGATATTAACCACACGGATGCGTTTTAAGGCTTTGATGTGATAATGCTCCTGCGACCACATACGCCGGATCTGCCGGTTCAAGCCCTCCGTCAATACCATGCGCACAACGGTACGGCTGATCTTCTCTACCTTGCAGGGTTTTGTTTTTTTCTTCAGATCATGCAGATACACGCCCTTGGAGAGTTTTTCGATATCCTCTGCCATAGGTTCTTTATTCAGATGCACGATGTATTCTTTTTCGTGACCTTTGCTGCCGGTCATCATGGTATGGATCAGATCACCGTCATTAGTCAGCAATATCAAGCCTTCGGAATCCTTATCCAGTCTTCCCGCATAAGTAACGCGCAAAGGATAATCAATATAATCCATGATCGTCTCTTCCGCATGCGGATCCGACTCACTTACAAGAAGTCCGGGCGGTTTGTAAAACGCCAGCACCACCTTTTTGGCAGCCGGCTTTATTTCTTTTCCTTCTACAGTTACCACTTCGGAACCATCCAGTTTGACGCCCAATCCTGCCACGCGGCCGTTCACTGCTACTTTGCCCGCTTC
>JAFXQR010000190.1 GCA_017526985.1 Lachnospiraceae bacterium | reverse complement strand
CAGGTTCTGTCAAGGATGGCGGACGGTCTTGAAATTCTACAGTTAAAGTTATATCTCTATGAATTTTCCAATGTGCTTGCAAGACTAAATTCCACTCTGTTTTTACTCAAAGCAAAGTGGAATTTACTTTTTCACTTCAGCAAAATTTTTGGAATCCGGAATCCGGGGCGGGAGAAGGATAATTCAACGGTTTTCAGATCTGCTATCATGTGGTATAATTTGTGCTTTAAGTGGTTGGGAGGCAGATCTTGATCTATACACTGAGTTTAAATCCTTCATTGGACTATATCGTAAATGTTCCGGATTTTCAAACGGGATATACCAACCGTACGACGGAAGAGTTGTTACTGCCCGGAGGCAAGGGGATCAATGTGTCTACGGTGCTGAAACATTTGGGCGTGGAGAGTACGGCGATCTATTTTGCGGCCGGTTTTGTGGGGGCAGAGATCAGCCGGCGTCTGGAAGCATACGGCATTGTAACAGAGCCGGTGCTGCTGCCGGAGGGCTGTTCCCGTATCAATGTGAAGATCCGCAATGTGGAAGGCACGGATATCAATGGCCGGGGACCGGTGATCGGAGAGGCGTATCTTGCGCAGTTGATGGAGCGGCTGCGCAGGCTGGATAGGGGCGACTGCCTGGTATTGGCGGGCAGCATTCCGGCGGGGATGTCGCCAACACTATACGGGGAACTGATGGCAGGGCTTTCCGGGAGAGAGATCCGCTTTGTGGTGGATGCGACAGGAGAGGTGCTGCGTGCAGCGTTACCCTATCGTCCGTTTCTAGTCAAACCCAACCGTCCGGAGCTGGAAGCCTTTTTGGATACGCAGATCACAACCGACGATGCACTGTTTGACTGCGCAGAGAAACTGCAAAAGCTGGGAGCGCGAAATGTGCTGGTCTCTCTGGGAGGAGAGGGCGCGGCGCTGCTTGCGGAAGATGGCAGGCGATATCGGAGCCGGGCGCCGCAAGGCAAGGTGATCAATGCCGTGGGGGCCGGCGACTCGATGGTTGCGGGCTTTCTTGCGGGATACCTGGAAACAGGAGACACTGCACAGGCATTCAGGATGGGACTGGCGGCAGGTTCGGCCAGCGCGTTTTCCGAGCAGCTGGCGGAAAAAGATGCGATCCTGGAATTATATCAGCAGATAAATGAATGGAGTGAATGATGGGTAATACATTTTATTTTGAATGGGAAGTGCGGCTGATGGAATGGCTGCAGTGCGGTATGGGCTCTGTGGGCGCGATCATTGCGCAGATCCTGACCGCGTGCGGCGAGGAGCTGGTATTGATCCTGCTGCTGGGGTTCGTCTACTGGTGCTACGATAAAGAGTTCGGCAAGTTTGTCGGCGTCAATATCGTGGTCGGTCTGACTTGGAATCCCATGCTCAAAAATGTGGTGCTGCGCCGGCGGCCGTATTTTGACCATTCGTCGATCCGCTGCATTCGGCCGGCAGAACCCAAGGCCGATATCATGGATATTTCGGAGCAGGGCTTTTCTTTCCCGAGCGGGCATTCCACAAACGGTGTGATCGCCTACGGAAGTATGCCGGTGTATAAAAAGAATAAAGCATTGACGGTGCTGGGGATCGCGATGCCACTGCTCATCGGGCTTTCCCGTGTGATGCTGGGGGTGCATTATCCGACGGATGTGCTGGTGGGCTGGCTGATGGGAGGTATTGTCGTAGGGCTGGTTTCCTGGCTGCAAAAAAAAGTGCAGCGGAAATGGATCCTGCACCTGGTGCTGTTTGTCACGGCACTGCCCGGAATGCTGTATTGCAAGACTTCGGATTACTACACGGCAGTCGGACTGATGGCGGGGCTGTTTTTTGCCATCGCATTTGAGGAGCATTATGTACATTTTGAAAATACAAGAAATCCGCTGGAATGTGTGATCCGTATTGTGGGCGGATTTCTGGTGTATTTCCTGGTGAATACGGGACTGAAGCTGCCGTTTTCCAAGGATTTTCTGGCATCGGCCACAACCGCGGCCTATATGGTGCGTTTTGTGCGCTACATCATCGTCGGCTTTGTTACCCTCGGGGTTTATCCTTTGGTGTTTTCCAAGATACATTTGCATAGCCAAAAGAGCGAAAAAGGTATATAATAATTAAAAAAGTATTGGAGGGTTACGAGATGGATACCAATATTTTGCTGGAAAACGGGACCAACGAACTGGAAGTGCTGGAGTTTAAGATCGGCAACCGTTATTACGGGATTAATGTGGCGAAGGTGCGGGAGATCATTCCGTATCAGGCCGTGACGCCGGTACCCCATTCACATCCGAGTATCGAAGGAATTTTTATGCCGCGCGGGGATATGATCACGGCGATCGATCTGCGCAGCTGTCTGCAGATGGGCGATTCCGAGCCGAAGGGCTTGTTTATCATTACGAATTTTAACGCGCTGAATCTGGCGTTTCATGTAGAAGCGGTGCAGGGGATTCACAGAGTGTCATGGGCGGATATCATGAAGCCGTCCTCCACGGTGGCCAATTCCGAAGACGGTGTTTCCACGGGGATCATCAAGAAGAATGACAAACTGATCATCATTCTGGATTTTGAAAAGATCGTGGCGGACATCAATCCCGAGGTGAGCTTGAAGGTGCAGGAAGTGGAAGCGCTGGCAGGGCGCAGCCGTATCGATGTGCCTATCCTGATCGCGGAGGATTCGGCACTGCTCAACAAGCTGATTGTGCAGTCCTTAGAGACCGCGGGCTACACCAATCTGACCCATACCGAAAACGGGCAGCAGGCCTGGGACCTGATCAGTAAATGGAAAGAAGCCGGAAACCTGGAGAAGCATGTGCAGTGCGTCATCACGGATATCGAGATGCCGCAGATGGACGGGCACCGGCTGACAAAGCTGATCAAGACCGATGAGAAAACGAAAAACCTGATCGTTGTGATCTTTTCCTCCATGATCAATGATGATCTGCGCAGGAAGGGAGAACAGCTGGGAGCGGATGCACAGCTGACCAAACCGGAGATCGGCAAGCTGGTGGCGGCGGTAGATGAGCTGTTGGGTGTGAGCGCAAGCTAATACTTGACAGATAAAAGCGACTCTGTTATTATGGCGGCAGTAAGGTAATAAGGGAGTAGCTTGCACAGGAGACTGTGTGATGTGTTTCGTCAGGACGGGAAGAGGATTCCCCGGGATACATCTGAAATAGCGAGACTTTTACTGCTTTTTTGGGCAGTAAAAGTCTCTTTTTAATGTCAGACCACGGGATTTCATCAGGTGCAGGCAGCGGACAACAGAAAGAGAGGAAGAAGAAAAAATGTTAGAAGTAGTAGGTTACATCGTGCTGCTGCTGGTGGGCTTTTTCGGGCTGATCAAAGGGGCAGATCTGTTTGTGGACGGTTCGTCGTCTTTGGCAAAGATCTTTAAGGTGCCGGGGGTGATCATCGGTCTGACCATCGTAGCGATGGGGACCAGTGCACCGGAGCTGGCCGTCAGTACATCGGCGGCACTGTCCGGATCTAATGAGATCGCGCTCAGTAATGTGATCGGTTCCAATATCTTTAATCTGCTGATGGTACTGGGCATCTGCTCGATCATCTGCAAGGTGCCGGTGGATAAGGTGATCTTGAAGCGGGATTTCCCGGTGATGCTGCTGGTGACATTGGGCATTATCCTGGGGACCGGGCTGGATGCGGTCATGACGGGCAGTTTTCTTTCGGGCTCGGTTTTGACAGAAGTCGGTATGGTGAACCGCTGGCTGGGCCTGGCACTGGTGGCGGTATTTGTGGTCTACCTTGTCGTGCTGATCGCGGATGCAAAGAAGCACCCAGTGGAAGAAGAGGACGAGATCAAAGCGATGCCGGCCTGGAAATGCTTTCTCTGTATCCTGGTCGGATTGATACTGATCGTTGCCGGTGGTAAGGCGACGGTAGAATCGGCAAAGTATATCGCAAAGGCGGTAGGTATGTCAGAGACGATCATCGGCCTGACAGTGGTAGCAGCAGGTACATCCCTGCCGGAACTGGTGACTTCCATCGTGGCGGCCAAGAAAGGGGAAGTGGGAATGGCTGTCGGCAATGCCGTGGGCTCCTGCATCTTCAATGCAATGCTGATCCTGGGTGTGTCATCGTTCATTCATCCGTTCCCGGTAAATGCAGCATCGGTATTTGATATGATCATCCTGCTGGGGATCAGTGTAGTGACATTTATTTTTGCGGTGACCGGAAAAGCCATCAAACGCTGGCAGGGCATCGCTATGGTGCTGATGTATGCTGCGGATGTTGCGTTCGCAGTACTCAGAGAAGTGAGGTAATATGTTTTATTTAGGAGAAGTTCAGGAATTACAGATCGTAAAAATGGTGGATTTCGGCGCATATCTGGCGGAGCTGGATGGCGAAGATCGGGTGCTGCTGCCGAAAAAACAGCTGCCGGAGGGCGCAAAGATCGGCGACCGGATGGAGGTGTTTCTGTATAAGGATTCCCAGGACCGGCTGATCGCAACGACCAGAGAACCACGCTTAACTGTCGGCGAAGTGGCGGAGCTGAATGTTGTCAATGTGAGCAAGATGGGCGCTTTTTTGGACTGGGGGCTGGAGAAGGATCTGTTTCTTCCCTACCGGCAGCAGACCAAGCGTGTGAAAGAGGGCGAGACCGTACTGGTATCCCTTTATGTGGATAAGAGCGAGCGTTTGTGCGCGACCATGAATGTGTACAAGGAACTGCGTTCGGATGCGCCGTACAAAGTCGGGGATGATGTGGAAGGCATCGCCTATGAACAGAGCGATAAGTTTGGTATCTTTGTAGCGGTGGACGGGATCTATTCGGCGATCATCCCCAAGCACGAAGTGTACGGAGATGTGGCGGTGGGCGACCGGATCCATGCCCGTGTGACCAAAGTCAGGGAAGACGGACGGCTCAACCTGAGTGTGCGGGAGAAAGCACATGTGCAGATGCTGCCGGATATGGACAAGATCTTAAAGCTGCTGCAGGAGTATGGCGGCGTGCTGCCGTTTACGGAAAAGGCAGATCCGGAGGTCATCCGCAGGGAGACCGGGATGAGCAAAAACGAGTTTAAGCGGGCAGTAGGACATCTGTATAAGGAGCGTAAGATACAGATCAATGACGGTAAGATCCGTCTGGTGGAGGAATAAAGCACGGATGAATGCGAAGAGAGCGGGAATATTGTTTTGCGCGATCGTGCTGGTCAGTACGGTGATCGAATTGCTGCTGACATTTACGCCGCTGGCAGAATATATGGGACTACTGGGGACACTGGCGGCATCGGAACTGATCATGATCGTGCCGTGTCTGATCGCATTCGCTCTGTGTAAGGAACCTTTTGGGCAGACTTTTGGCGTGCGGAAAGTGCATCCTGCGCTGGTGCCGCTCTGCATTTTGTTTACCTGGTCATTGTTGCCGGTGGTCACCTGCTGTAACGCGTTTACAATGTATTTTACGGAAAATGAGACTACGGCGATCTTTCAGAGTCTGTCGGATCTGCCGCTGCCGGTGATCGCGTTGTTTACGGCGGTGATCGCTCCGGCCTGCGAAGAGTGGACCTTCCGCGGGATCCTGTATACCGGTTTTCGAAAGAACGGTTCTGCAGTGCAGGCGATCCTGCTGACGGCAGTGCTGTTTGGCGCGTTCCATATGAACCTAAACCAGATGGTATATGCGATGGTGCTGGGCGTTGTATTTGCTGTATTGCGGGAGGTGACGGGAAGTATCGTGCCGTCCATCGTCTGTCATATCACGGTCAATGGCGGCAGTACCCTTTTGCTGCTGTTGGAATCCGACAAACTGACAGAGACGCTGGAAGAAAGCGCTGGTGGGATGTCGGCGGAGTCCATCTCGGTGATCCTGGCGATGCTGATCCCGGTGGCGGCAGTTATGGGCGCAATGGCATTGGCACTGCTCATCAAGATCGCCAAGACACAGAAAGCCCTGCCGCGTCTGCTGGAT
>JAFXQR010000189.1 GCA_017526985.1 Lachnospiraceae bacterium | reverse complement strand
GTCAGCACATCCACATTCTCCCGCAGGCGCTTGATCTTTTCCTTGTGTGCCACGCCAAAGCGCTGCTCCTCATCGATGATGAGCAGTCCCAGATCCGAAAAGACCACATCCTTCGATAACAGACGATGGGTACCGATCACGATATCCACCAGTCCTTTCTTCAGATCGGTCAGGGCCTTCTTGATCTGGCCCGGTGTACGAAAACGGGAAAGCATCTCGATGCGCACCGGATACTGGCTCATCCGTTCCCGGAAAGTGTTGTAATGCTGCTCCGCCAAAATGGTGGTAGGCACCAGATACGCCACCTGCTTACCCTCCTGCACTGCCTTGAATGCCGCACGGATCGCCACTTCAGTCTTGCCGAAGCCCACATCCCCACAGATCAGACGGTCCATGATCTTGGTGCTCTCCATATCGTCCTTGGTGGCATTGATGGCATTGAGCTGGTCTTCCGTTTCTTCGTAAGGGAAGAGTTCTTCAAACTCTTTCTGCCACACCGTATCCTTACCAAACTCGTATCCGTTTCGCTGGCTGCGCACGGCATACAGGCTCACCAGTTCCTTGGCCACGCCGGCCACTGCCACACGAACTTTTTCCTTGGTGCGGTGCCATTCCTGGGTACCCAGCTTATTGAGCTTCGGCTTCCTGGCATCCTTGTCGGCATAGAGCTGTATCATATCGAGAGAGGTCGCCAGCACGTACAGGCTGCTGCCGCCCTTGTACTCGATCTTCATATAATCTTTCTGCACATGCTCCACTTCTACTTTTTCGATCCCTCGGTAGATACCCACACCGTAGTTTTCATGGATCACATAGTCGCCCACATGCAGTTCCGTATAATCCCGTACTTTCTTGCCGCCGGTATACTTCGGTTTCTTCCGGTGCTGCTTGCGTTCCGCCCCGAAGATATCCGTCTCGGTGATGACGGTCAGCCCCACCTCCGGATAAGAAAAGCCCTTACGGATGCGGCCGTAGGCAGTCACGATCTCCCCCGGCTGCAGTTCCTTGTTTACATCCTCGGTATAGGATGCCACCAGCTCTTCCTGCAGCATATCGTCTGCCAGGCGCTTCGCCCGGGTACGCGATGCGCAAAGGATCACCACCTTGTACTTTTCTTTCTTCAGCTCCCGCAGATTGCCCACCAGCGCGGAGAAGCTGTTGTTATAGGACGCCAGCGTGCGTGCCCGGATCGTAAAATGCTTCTCCCCTTTAAAGAGGACATCTGCCGTCTGCATGGCCGCAAACTGTACGCTGCGCCCTTCCCCCACTTCCGCAATGGTCTCTTCACTGCTGCGCAGCAGGGTCGTCTGTCCCGGCAGCACAAAGCCCTTCTCCAGACGATGGCTCATACTCTCGCGAAACTCCGCCTCTACGCCATGCATATGTTCCACCAGTCGCACCGGCTCATCCAGGAGCATCAGCGGCTGTTTCTGCCCGAAGAGTTTCAGAAATGTCGTGGTCTCATCCTTGGGGTAAAAATAATGCAGGTAGCTTTCCAGATTGAGCATACCGAACCCATGCATCAGCTGCTCTTCCAGTTCTTCCAGCTGGATCTTGATCCGATGCGCTTCCTCGGTCATCATAGCCGCCCGCAGTTTCTCCCGCTGCGCCCTGGCTTCATCCTCAATGCGCCGGAAGCCCTCATAACGCTGTGTTTCCGTCAGGATCATCTCGGAAGCCGGGAAGATCGTGACTGACTCCAGCGTCTCGATGGACCGCTGGCTCTCCACATCAAAGGATCGGATCGAGTCTACGGTATCCCCCCACAGTTCGATACGGTACGGGTTGGGCGAAGTCAGGTCAAAGATATCCACGATACCGCCCCGGACGGAAAACTGCCCCGGCGCTTCCACCTGGTAGTTCTTTTCATATCCCATGCCGATCAGTTTCTGCGCAACAGCTGACTCATCCAGCACACCATCTTTTTCGATCGCTATCATGTTGTCTTTCAAGATCGCCAGCGGCAGGCAATACCCCAACAGTGCATCGATGGTGGTAACAATGGTCCCCGGCCTGCCCTCTAAGATACGGCGCATGACCTTCAGACGTTCCATGGTCGTCTGCCGGCCGTTGATATCCGCCTGATAAAAGATCAGGTCTTTCGCCGGATACAGCAGAGTCTCTTTGTCATAAAAAAGATACTCGTCATAGATCTCCCGGGCACGACGCTCCGAATAGGTCAGGATCAGCACTGCCTCTTCGCCCTCGGAGAGCGCATTCATCAGATGCAGTTTGTGGGAGTCCGCGCTGCCGTTCACGACAAGATAAGCCCTGCTCTGCCGCAGCGCTTCTCTCGCTTCTCCCATCCATTCGATTTTCTCTAACGGGTGATTTAACAGTTTCATCGATCAGTAATTCCTATTCGTTTCGTAAAAAATCCAACATCAGACTTTGGTATTAAAACGGTTCATGGCAGCATCCACGCCATCCGTCAGGATCATCTCCACGGCGTCGGCTGCGCGGTCAAACGCTTCATCCAAAAGTTTCTTATCCGCATCATCGGGATAGCCCAGCACATAGTCCGCCAGATCCCAGCCCTTGGGCTTTTCCCCGATACCCACTCGCACGCGCGGGAACACTTCCCCCCCGAGATGCTGGATGATGTTCTTGATGCCGTTATGACCGCCGGCGCTGCCCTTCGGGCGTACCCGCAGCAGTCCGGGCGCTAAGCTGATGTCATCATAGATCACGATCAGCTCACTCTCCGGATCCACCTTGAAATAATCCACCAACGCCCGCACGCTCTCACCGCTCAGATTCATAAAGGTCTGCGGCTCCGCCAGAACCACCTTCTGACCGGCGATCACGCCTTTTCCATACACGGCTTTAAGCTTTTCTTCCGATGCCGCGATCCTGTGCCGCTCCGCCAGCCGCTCGATCACGGCAAAGCCCATATTATGTCTTGTTCCGGCGTATTTCTTCCCCGGATTGCCCAGTCCCACAATAATATACATATTTTTTCACACAACACTTTCTGTCCGGAACCGTGCCGGCCCCGGACTGTAATGTGGCTATTATACCATATCCCCTTCTTTTAGGAAAGCAAAACAAAACAGGACCTGTCTGCTAACAAGTCCTGTTTAACCGTCCCCCCTGATTCGGTTATTCAATTTTCTGACATCTGCTCGAATGTCTTCAGAATCCGGCTCTGCAATTCTTCGCGGGTTTCCGAATTGATCGGATGCGCGATATCCTTGTAGGTCCCATCCTGTGCCTTACGACTGGGCATTGCAATGAACAGACCGTGATCGCCTTCGATTACCTTGATGTCATGGATCACAAAGCAGTCTTCAATCGTGACGGAAACAACAGCCTTCAGCTTGCCTTCTTTGTCCACTTTCCGGACCCGAACGTCTGTGATGGTCATGCTGTAAACTCCTTTCCTCATTGAATACAACTGCTACCGTACCGCCCGGTTGTCAATTCGTCAAAGAGTCATAGATACAATGTATTCAGTTGCTTGGTGGTTACCTTCTCTGTAACACATGTAAGCAACCAAGTTCCTTAGCACGTGCTCGTCACATTATATCACATAACGTTCGTTTTTCTCAACAACTATTTTTATGCCATCTTCGCCCTTATGCGACGAATTGGCACGGATCGTACCGCGTGCTTCCACGATACAATTCTCAATGTATGTGTTGTCCCCGATATACACATCATTCAGGATGATGCTGTTCTTTATAGTACAATTGTTCCCCACAAATACCTTCTTGAAAATGACCGAGTTTTCAACGGTTCCGTTGATGATGCTTCCGCTGGCCACCAAGCTGTTCTTCACGCCAACCCCCACATTGTACTTGGCAGGCGGCAGATCATCCACTTTGGAATAAATATCCGGATAGGTCTTGAAGAAGAAATTCCGGATCTCAGGATTTAAGAAATCCATATTGGTCTGGTAATAATCTTCGATCGTTGAGATATTCTTCCAGTAATCCGTCATCTTAAAGGCATAGATTCTTTTGATATCCTTGTAGCGGATCAGGATGTCGTTTACGAAATCATAACGGTTTTCCTGTGCCGCCTTCTCGATCATCTCCACCAGCTGGCGTCTGCGGATGATATAGATACCGCAGGAGATGGTGTTGGAGTTTGCCTTTACCGGCTTTTCTTCAAACTCCGTGATGCGTCCGTCCATATCGGTCTTGACACAACCGAAACGCTCCACATTCACATTGTTGCCCACTTCCTTGCAGACCACCGTGATGTCCGCTTTCTTCTCGATGTGGTATTCCAGGATCTTGTTGTAATCCATCTTGTACACGCAGTCACCGGAAGCGATCACCACATACGGCTCATGGCTGTCCTTGATGAAATCCAGGTTCTGTGCGATGGAATCCGCCGTGCCACGATACCAGTCGGAATTGTCCAGCGTACGGGTCGGGGTGAATACATACATACCACCCTGCTTACGCCCGAAGTCCCACCACTTGGAAGAACTCAAGTGTTCGTTTAAGCTTCTCGCATTATCCTGCGTCAGTACTGCTACTTTTTGAATATGGGAGTTCGTCATATTGCTCAGGGCAAAGTCGATACTCCGATAACTGCCTGCCACGGGCATAGCAGCCACAGCACGGCGGGAAGCCAGTTCCCCCATTCTGCTGTTTTTCATGCCGCCGCCGGCCAAAATGATACCCATTGCTCTCATGCTTTATCCCCCTCCTTGATCAGAGATTTTCCGCTTGCAAGCGTCTTGTTCGGATAATCCTCCGCCTCGGTCTTACCAAAGATCACAACATTCTTTCCGATGGTCACATCCGACGGTACCAATGTATGCTCGCCGATGCACACCAGACCGTGGTTGTAGATATGGGGATCCGTCTCATTATCCACTTCCTCACCGATACCGGTCTTTACACCATTTTTGATCACCGTATTCTCTGCAATGATCGTTTTGTTGATCTCGCAGTTTTCTCCGATCACGGTATCATTCATAATGATGGAATCGCGGATCACGCTGCCCTTGCCGATCTCGACATTGCAGCCGATGATGGACGAATATACCTCACCGTAAATGGAAGCGCCCTCACCGATCAGGCTGCGTTCCACCTTGCTGTCCGCCGAGATATACTGCGGCGTGAGCGCATCCGACTTGGTGTAGATCTTCCAGTATTCTTCGTAAAGGTTAAATTCCGGAACAATATCGATCAGCTCCATATTGGCTTCCCAATAGGAATTGAGCGTACCTACATCCTTCCAGTACCCGTTGTATTCATACGCGTAGATCGGCGACTGGTTCTGGTGGCAATACGGGATGACATGCTTACCGAAATCCAGTGCCGGCTGGTCTGCCTTTGCGATCAGGGCTTCCTTCAGTGTCTTCCAGTTGAAGATGTAGATACCCATGGATGCCAGATTGGAACGCGGATGCTCCGGCTTTTCCTCAAAGTCCGTGATCCTGCGGTTTTCATCCGTGATCACGATACCGAAACGCTTAGCCTCTTCCAACGGCACCGGCATCACGGCGATGGTGACATCCGCACCGTTATATTTGTGGAAGTCCAGCATCACTTCATAGTCCATCTTATAGATATGGTCGCCGGAAAGGATCAGCACATAATCCGGATTAAAGCTTTCCATATAATCCAGGTTCTGGTAGATCGCATTTGCCGTACCGGTATACCATTCCGTGTTGGACGACTTCTCATACGGCGGAAGTACCGTCACACCGCCAACATTTCGATCCAGATCCCAGGGAATACCGATACCGATGTGCGTGTTCAGGCGCAACGGCTGGTACTGTGTCAGTACGCCCACCGTGTCTACGCCGGAATCGATGCAGTTACTGAGCGGAAAATCGATGATACGATACTTTCCGCCGAAAGAAACTGCAGGCTTTGCAACCTTGCGGGTCAGAACGCCCAAACGGCTTCCCTGACCTCCTGCCAACAGCATGGCTATCATTTCTTTCTTTACCATGAAATCACCTCTACGCTTGTATTTTTTGTATCCCCCAGGCCATCCATAGCCTTTCGCGCCCTATACGGGTCCCCTTCACGCCCATGTGGGATGGGCTCCGCTCAAGCGGTTTTGTATATTATAACATAAATTTATTGTTTCGTGACAGGTTTTTTAGAAATATTTTCACAAAAAGTTTTTTCATTCGTTGTGTTTTTTACCAAATTGCCCACTTGTCAAGTGGTTATTTTTGTATTGTATTTCGCCGATCGATTTTCTTTCTTGTATTTTCTCCCCGGTCGGTATAATATAGAGGTGTTAAATTGTTTACATAACTTATTTACATATATAAGGAGTCTTTCATTATGTATCAGATCGATTTTCAAAAACCTATTCATGTTCACTTCATCGGCATCGGCGGGATCAGTATGAGCGGCCTGGCGGAGCTGCTGCTTTCCAGACACTTCAAAGTATCCGGTTCCGATTCCAAAGCCGGTGATCTGACCAGACATCTGAGCGCGCTCGGTGCCACGGTCTACATCGGACAAAGTGCAGGCAATCTGACGGACGACATCGATCTGGTGGTATATACCGCCGCAATCTCCAAAGACAATCCGGAATGGAATGCCGCTCTGGAAAAAGGCATCCCGATGCTTACCCGTGCGCAGCTGCTGGGACAGTTGATGAAAAACTACCAGACCCCCATCAACATCGCCGGTACCCATGGCAAGACCACGACCACCTCGATGGTGTCCGAGATCCTGATCCATGCCGGCTGCGACCCCACCCTTTCCCTGGGCGGTATCTTAAAGAGTGTCGGCGGCAATCTGCGCATCGGACATTCCGAATACTTCGTTGCGGAAGCTTGTGAGTATACCAACAGCTATCACTCTTTCTTCCCGCGGATCAGCCTGATCTTAAATATCGAAGAAGACCACCTGGACTTTTTCCGGGACATCACGGAGATCCGTGCTTCCTTCCGCAAGTTTATGGAGCTGCTGCCGGCAGACGGCGCGCTCATCATCAACGGTATGATCGACAATGTTGCGGAACTGACTGCCGATCTGCCCTGCCCGGTGATCACCTATGGTGACGAATCCGTATACGATTACTATCCCACGGACATCCGCTTTGACGAGATGGGCCGCGGCTGCTACACTCTGCATCATGGAGATGAGAGCTACGAGGTAAAACTGGGCGTCGTCGGCATTCACAACGTATACAACTCTCTGGCCGCCATTGCCCTGGCAGAATATCTGGGCATCGGCCGTGAGCACATCCTGGCTGCGCTGCAGTCCTTCACCGGCACGGACCGTCGTTTCGAAAAGAAAGGCGAGATCGGCGGCGTGACCATCCTGGATGATTATGCACATCACCCGACGGAGATTCGCGCGACCCTCACTGCCGCAAAGAACTATCCGCATCAAAAACTCTGGTGTGTGTTCCAGCCCCATACCTATACGCGTACCAAGGCCTTTCTGGACGAATTTGCCGATGCGCTGTCTCTGGCAGACGCCGTGATCCTGACCGACATCTACGCCGCAAGGGAACAGAATACGGTAGGCATCACTTCCCGCGATCTGCTGGCAAAACTGCAGGCCAAGGGCGGCGAAACACATTATTTCTCCTATTTTGATGATATCGAAAACTTCCTGTTGCTACAAGCACACCCCGGAGATGTGGTTATCACCATGGGTGCCGGCGATGTTGTACAGATTGGTGAGCATCTGCTCGGTAAATAGAATGATCCTTTTCCCAAAAACACCGGAGTTGTCGTACAGATTACCCGGTGTTTTTTGTTAAAATAAAAACTTTTCAACAAATATTTGTTGATTACTTTTGCCCAATCTACGCAGATTGCGGTCTCTTTGCACCTCTTATCCACATCATCCACATGCCTTCAAATGCCCATTGTATATGGGGTTGTGGATACGGATATATTGATTTTCCCCCATCAGGTGCTATACTTTTCTATGCAAATCCCAAGAGAGAAAAATACGAAAGACGGAAGTACGAAAACATGTTGCCTATTGACTTAACACTGGACGGCAGTGCCGGCGTGACACTCCTATCCAACATCTTTATCGATCATTATATGAAGGATGCCAACGATGTGCAGATCAAGGTCTACCTGTATCTTCTCAGGACCGTTTCTGCCGGACGGGCAGCCGATCTCAATACACTCGCTGATTTTCTGAACTGTTCCGAACGTGACATCATCCGTGCGCTTCGTTACTGGGCAAATCAGGGCGTGCTGTCTTTAAGCTACGACCAGGCGCTCATGGTAAGCGGCAATGATTTTTACGAGGGACGCTTGTCCGGCATCTGCCTGCAGAATCTGCACAAGCCCATGCCGGCAACTGCTCTTTCTATGTCAAATTCTATGTCAAATTCCATGTCAAATATGCAGAATATGACGACTATGTCTACACAGACGGTTTCTGTAAACAACCGTCTGCAGTCCGGATTTGCTGCGTCTGCACCGGTAGCATCTGCCCCGGCTGCTGCAGCATCTGTGTCAGGTGTCGCAAGCGTGCCGAGCCTGCCGGATCCCGACAAACGTAAATCTTCCTATACACTGGATGACCTGAAGCGCTTCAAGGCGGATCCGGACAACTGCTTTTTATTAACCGCAGCACAGCAATATCTGGGTATACAGCTGAGCGAGCCGCAGTACCGCTCCCTTCTGTTCCTGTCCGAAGGGCTGGGCTTTTCCGCCGAACTGACGGACTATCTGTTGCAGTACTGTGTCGGCAACAAGCAAAAGAGCTTCCATTATATTGAAGCCACCGCCCTTGCCTGGGCAGAACAGGGCATTTCTACCGTAGAGGAAGCCAAAGCGCTGGTTCATCCGAAAGACGACCGCGAGAGTGCCGCGATCATGACCTGGATGGGACGCTCCGGCAATCCGGCTCCCGAGGAAGCACGCCTGATCCATCGCTGGCTGCGCATCTATGCTTCCCCGATGCCGCTCATCGAAGAAGCATGCCGCCGTGCCGTGCTGGCCGTGTCGAACAACCGCTTCTCCTATGTGGATAAGATCCTAAAGAGCTGGAACGACCAGGGATTGCAGACCTTGGAAGCCGTAAATGCTGCTGACGAAGCCTATCGTCAGTCCACGCGGCCGCTCTCCGCTCCCGCCGGCAGCAAAGCCCCGGGCACACACAGCGGCAAGCGCAGTTCTTACTCCAATATGAAGCAGCACGACTACGATTTCAGCGAGCTCGAAAAAAAGCTGATCAACAACTAAAGGAGCATGTATGGCCCTGACCAACGAACAATTCCAAAAGATCAGCCGTATCTATGAAGAACGGCGTATGAATAATGATTACCAGCTGATGCATCGTAAGGAAGAGATCTACAAAAAGATCCCTGCTTATCATGATCTGGACCGCCAGATCGCCGATCTCTCCATGGCCTGCAGCCGTGCTCTGATCAGCGATGCGGATGATATGGAACCGTCAGCACGCTTAGCCGCCCTGCGTTCCCAGATCCTGGATCTGCGTCTCGCCAAGAAAAGATTATTGGAAGAAAACGGTTATCCGCGCGATTATCTGGAGCCAAGCTTCGTTTGTAGCAAGTGCCGTGACACCGGTTTTATCGAAGGTGAAAAATGCAGTTGTTTCAAGCAGTACGAGATCTCCTATCTCTATGCTTCCTCCAACCTGCATCAGATATTGGAGAGCAATAATTTTTCCCTTCTTTCCAGACACTACTACACTTCCGAAGAAGCACTGGAGCATTTTGACAAGGCCGTTGAAAACTGCCACCGCTTCATCGAAGCTTTTGGCACGGAATACCGCAACATGGTTTTTTATGGCACGGTGGGCACCGGCAAATCTTTTTTGAGCGGCTGCATCGCCAAAGAACTTTTGGATCGCGGCACATCCATTCTCTACTTCAGCGCTATACAATTATTCCAGTCTTTACTAAACGCTTCCTATAGCAGCGACAAGACTGAGCTGAACCATCTGTACGATACGCTCTTTGCATCTGATCTGCTGATCATTGACGATCTGGGTTCCGAGCACATCACGGATTACACCAGATCGCAGCTCTTCCAGATCCTAAACGAGCGATCCCTGCGCAAAAAGCCGTTCCTGCTCTCAACCAATCACGATCTGCAGGAGCTGCGCGAAGAGTATTCTGACCGCATCTTTTCCCGCCTGGTAGACAACAGTTATATCTGTCATCTGACCGGTCAGGACATCCGAATGAAAAAAAAGATTGAAAATGATCACAAATAGTTTTATAGTATAAAGGCTTGTGGATTGTTTTACAAAACTAACCAGTTTTAGAAAAGAAAGTGAGGTATTACACATGGCAACGCAAACCGATGACATCCGAAACCTGGACACGATCCCTGTCGGCTCCCTGGGCATCATCCCTCTGGAGAGCTGCAAAGAGCTCGGCGAAAAGGTCGACCGCTATCTGGTCAACTGGCGTACGGTCCGGGAGAACGAGCATGCCGATAACCCGGCGTTCCTGGGCTACAAAAGAGATTCCTATCTGCTGAATGCAAAGGTTCCCCGTTTCGGCTCCGGTGAAGCAAAAGGTATCATCTTAAACTCCGTACGTGGCCATGACCTGTATATTATGGTAGATGTGTGCAATTATAGCCTGACCTATTCCCACTTCGGCCAGATCGGGCATATGTCTCCGGACGACCACTATCAGGATCTGAAGCGTGTGATCGCAGCGGTCGGAGGCAAGGCACGCCGTATCACCGTGATCATGCCATTCTTATATGAAAGCCGCCAGCACAAGCGCAGTGCCAGAGAATCCTTAGACTGTGCACTGGCTCTGCAGGAACTGGTCAATATGGGCGTGGACAATATCATCACCTTTGACGCACACGATCCGCGTGTACAGAACGCGATCCCTCTCAACGGTTTTGAGACCGTACAGCCGGCATACCAGTTCATCAAAGCTCTTTGCAAGAATGTAAAAGACTTAAAGATCGATGCAAAACATATGACCGTGATCAGCCCGGATGAAGGCGGTATGGGCCGTGCGATCTATATGGCAAATGTTCTCGGTCTGGATGTAGGTATGTTCTACAAACGCCGTGACTACTCCCGTATCGTGGACGGTCGCAACCCCATCGTCGCACACGAATACTTAGGTTCTTCCGTAGAAGGCCAGGATATGATCATCGTGGACGATATGATCGCATCCGGCGAGAGTATGATCGAGGTTGCTACCGAGCTGAAGAAGCGTAAAGCGAACCGTATCTTCTGCTTCTCCACTTTCGGCCTCTTCTCCAGCGGCCTTGAGAAATTTGATAAAGCCTACGAAGATGGTATCATCACACGCGTGATCACCACCAACCTGATCTACCAGAAACCGGAACTGCTGGATCGTGAATGGTACATCAGCAGCGACCTGAGCAAATACATTGCTTACATCATCGATACGCTGAACCACGATACCTCCATCAGCGATCTCCTGGATCCTTCCGAGCGTATCCAGAAGCTTCTGACCAAATACAAAAAAGAGCAGGAAGAAAACAACTAAAACATAAGAAAACGGGCGGCCATATCTGACCGCCCATTTTTATTTCTCTGATCTGTTTTATGCTTTTGCTCAATCCCAGAGTTTCTCCGGATATACACCCTGATCTTTTAATTTCTGGATGGATTCCATTACGAAAGGCTTATCCTCTTTGTAGGTCACGCCAAACCACTTGTCCTCCGAAGACAGCACCTTTACGGATGCCTTATCTTCTCTTACCATACGGCCCACTTCAATCGGAATGAAGCATTCGCCCTTCAGCGGATTCTTTTCCAGCTCTTCCGCAAAGAAACGCTTTACAGAATTCTCCAGCTCTGCAAAGATCTCCGGCTGGAAGCCCCACATATTCATAGATACCAGGCTGTCTACATCGATATCCGTCCAGGTAGCACCGTCATCCTGCGTATAACGGGCACCCTCTGCAGTCTTTTCGATCTTGGTCAGCTCCTCGATCTGTGTCAGATACCCTGCCTCGTTCATACGGCAGCAGCCACGTGCCACGCTCCCGTTCTCGGTCAGTGTATTCTTCAGCTGATAACCTACCATGCAGAACGGCATCTGGCCTTCCTTCTGTGCCTGCGGTGCAGCCAGGAAATCCACCAGTGTCTTGTAGGCACTCACACCATAATAATCATCTGCGTTGATCACGGCAAACGGTTCCTTTACCACATCCTTGCAGCACAAGATTGCATGTGCGGTTCCCCAGGGTTTTACACGTCCTTCCGGGATCGTCACACCCTCCGGGATCTTGGTCATCTCCTGGAACACATATTCCACTTCCGTCTTTTTGCTCACGGCATCTCCGATCACACTGCGGAAATCTGCTTCGTGCTCCTTCTTGATGATAAATACCACTTTACCAAAGCCGGCACGCAGGGCATCGTAGATGGAAAAGTCAATGATCTTGTGTCCTGCCGCATCGATCGGATCGATCTGCTTCAAACCGCCGTAACGGCTTCCCATACCTGCTGCCAAAATAACTAATGTCGGTTTCGTGCTCATCTTTCTCCCTCACCCTTCTTAATAATTTTACGGACCGAGACGCAAAAATCGCCTTTGGGGCAGCCGCCTTCGGCCACAATATTATGTTACCCTATTTTACCAAACCGCATAGCGGATTGCAAGTCATTACTGTTGCGCAACATTGATCAGCTTAAGGTTAGCCTCGCTGTCCGCAAAAGCCTTTGCCCAGTCCGATCCGCTGTCCCTGGTATAGACCATTTCAAAGATATATTTATCCGTGATAAAAATGTGCTCCGCCGCTTCCAACTTTCCGTGCTCACCGGAATACGTGAAACGCACCTTCACATGAAGATTACCGTCTCCCTGCGTTTTCTCCACCCCCTGGATCAGTGTATTGGCGGAAAGCGCGGTATCCAAGGAGGTCTTATAATCCGCATCCGTCAGATCAGCATAGTCCGTGCTGCCGTCATTCTCCAGGCGCATATAGGTGATATAGGAATAATCCCCCGGTTGCTCACTGGCGTAGATATCCAGCGTGCTGGTGCTTTCCGGCGTGCGCACAAAACCTTCCGGAATCTTATAATCCAGTGCATAATACTCCAGCGCTTCTGCCGGGATCACGTTCTGTGAAACCCCGTTTGCGATCTCCTCTGCCACACTGATGGTATTTTCACTGACCACCGGCTCCGCTTCCTCTTCACAGCCGGCCGCCAATAACAGCAATGCCGCCACTGCGCCAACCGCAATTTTCTGATATATACTGTACTTTTTCATTCTTTTTCGCTCCCAATTCACTTTCGACAGAGTAACGATCCGTGCCCGTTACTTTGTCGCCTCTGATACATCTAATGTATTCAGCATATTTAATGTCTCGATTGATTCCGGATTCTCTGTACTTTCCGGTGCGTCCGTGCCGGTTTCCGACGCCGTCACCGCATGTGTCAGATAAAACTCGTGCCACAGGTCATAATAATTCGCCTTCAAATGGATATCATCCGCGGTATAAGACTGCGGCAGGTTTCCGTTCGCATCATCATAGGCTTCGTTCACATCCAGATAGACTGCGTTCATCTCTTCGGCCAGTGCCGCCAATGCCGCGTTTCTGCGGTTGATCGTATCGTTATTGAACACCCCGCCTTTGCGATCCAGCCGTCCGCTCACGTGCATGATGCCCTGGATATAGATCAGAGCATCCGGTTGCAGCCCGCGGATCTCCTGTACCACATCGCGATACTGGTTGATAAAATACTCCGTGTTGCCCACACCAAGCTCGTTGAGGCCCACCATCAGATACACCTTGCCAAAGCGGTTCTTCTGCAGGCCGTCACGCACGGTGCGTACTTCTCTGGTGGTCTCCACACGGCTCCCCAGCATCTTATAGATCGTCATGGATGTTTTGGCATAAAATGTACTGTTGGGGATACCGGCATATTCACATACCCCGACCATACGGGAATCCCCGATAAAAACCGCATCCGCAAAGTAATCATCCGTCACCGTTGCAAATGACGGTCCGATTTCTTCCGCCGGCAATTCCGCTGTGCTCTCTGCGGCCGTCTCCTCCGGAAGTGCCTCCGCGATCTCCTCCTCCGGTACCTCTGCCGGCATTGTCTCACTCTCGGCCACAACCTCATCCTGCGGCACAGCCTCCGGCTCCGGCAGTATCTCCGGTTCCGGCACTGCTTCCGCCATTTCTGTCATCATCATACGTTCGTTTTCCGAATCCATATTCCATGGAAAGATCCCTTCCCGCATGTTCAGTACGGCCAGCGCAACATGGCTGCCGATCCCTTCCTGCGGCACGGCATACCCGTAAGCATCCAGAACCAGACCATAGCCTTCCAGCCCCAGACAACACAGAACCGCCGTGATCAGACAGATATTATTTTTCAAAAAATGCTTCATAATATATATTTATCCTATTCTATGATACCAAAACCTTAAAAACGATAATACAAAAACGGATTGTCCAGCCCCTGCGCCAGGAAATAAATGCTCAGTAAAAACAGTGCCGTGCAAAAGATCGTCCCTGTTGTTTTACACAACATCCCCTGCACTTTTTTCTTCAGCCACGGAATACAAAAGAGGATTGCCGTAACAAAACTGAAGATGTAGACCTGTCCGTAACGCAGAAAATCCTCTGTATTTACATTTGACGCATACTGCATCGGAACAAACGGAAACAACCGGCTGAAATATACCCCGAGTCTCGGCAGATCCGTAATGGCAAAAATCACCCACGAAACCGGGATCACCAGCAGCATGTAGGGCACGGATAAAAGCGGCACCTTTTCCAGTACTTTTCCCAAAAATGCCCGTTCCAGCATCAGCAGCACAAAAAAGATCATCCCCCAAAGGATAAAGTTCCAGTCCGCCCCGTGCCACATCCCCGTAAACAGCCAAACCACGAAAATATTCCGAAACGTACACAGCGTGCCTTTCCGGCTGCCCCCCAGAGGGATATACAAATAGGTACGAAACCAGCGCCCCAGTGTAATGTGCCATCTGCGCCAGAAATCCGTCGCGCTGCGGGCCAGATAGGGATCCTTAAAGTTTTCCGGCAGGGAAAAGCCCAGCATCCGCCCCAGTCCGATGGCCATCAGGGAATATCCGTAAAAGTCAAAATAGATCTGAAACGAATAGGCAAATGCTCCCATCCAGGCAAGCGGTGTGGATATACTCTCATAACCGATGCGCTCAATATCCGTCCAGAGGATGCCGATACGGTTGGCGATCAGCACCTTAGCCGCCAGCCCCAGGATAAAGGTCTTCCACCCCAGATCAAAGGACTTTGCCGAAATACGCCGCCGGTGTAGTCTCCGCTCGACTTCCGGAAATGTCACGATCGGTCCCGCGATCAGCTGCGGGAACATGGAGATATAGGTTCCCAATGTCAGAAGATTTCTCTCCGGTGCATATCTTCTATAATATACATCGATCACGTAGGACATGATCTGAAACGTGTAAAAACTGATACCGATGGGGTTGCTCAGCTGCACTTCCGGCAGGTAGGGAAGGGTCACATCGGCAGACATCGACAGCCAATACAACAGCCGATTGATGTTATGTGCCACAAAGAAATAGTATTTAAAAAAGAAAAGCATCCCCACGTTAAAAAAAAGAGCCGTGGCAAAATACCGTTTTCTTCGTCGCTTCCCTGCGAGACTTAAATTTCGTTCATCTGCGATCTGTACCGTCAGAAGATAATTGATCACGATGCTGGCGAGCATAAGAAATACATATCTCGGTTCGCCATAAGCATAGAACAACAGACTGCCGATAAACAGCAGCAGATTACGCGCATTGACGCTATGCTCCCATTTATCCGGGATCAGATAATATATCAAAAAAAACAACGGCATAAAGCCGATGATAAACTCCAAACTTGAAAAAACCATCTTGCTTTCCTAACTACAATCTATATATAAAACCGCCCATGCCCCTCGCATGCCGGTGCTTAGATAACTATACCAAAAAATAAACATGGAAAACAAGGCATTTCACAGACTTTTTCATTTTTCTTTTCATAAACGCATGATATCATCTCATGTCCACTTGACATAGTATTGAATACTATGTTATATTGTCTTTGCAAACTTGTAAGGGATCTTTCCCGGACAATACATTGAAACGATTGAGCCGGGAATGAGCACAGGATATATTGGAGTATATTATAATGGAAACAATGAATCAGAAAATCGTCGATTTTTATCAGAAACAGCAGGATACGGATTATGAGATCGCAACAGATGCATGCGGCGCACTGACACAGGAACAGCTGAAAGCCTACCACATCCGTGTGCTGACCGGTTCCGAGGCACCGTCCGCCAACAAAGATCTGTTATTTGTTTCTTCGGACGGGAATACAGTCCATACAAACGCCGCAAGGAAGTTACTTTGCACTTTTGTGTCAGCCGATGCCCCGGCCAGAGACTATCTCTTACTAAAACTCTCCCGCCTGCGTGCTGCCGGAGCCACCCTGGAAGAAGCTGCAGCCTATCTGGAGCGTCACAAGGCTGATGCCGCGCCGGTTTCGGCTCCAAAGATCCTGATGCCTCTATGGAGCCCGGAACACATACAGCCTTTTGATCAGCGCAATCGTGCCTGATTTTGAAAAACTATTTAAGTCATCAAAAAATCCTCTGCATTGCAGAGGATTTTATTGTCTCTAATTCATTTGATTCTTTTTAATTTGATTCTTCTATAGATTCCTTGGCGCGAACAGAAGTCTTGTTTGCTGCCTTTGCGATCTGCCGCAGCGTCTCACGGATCATCTGATCCCGTTTCGGGATAGCCCTGCAGGACAAGATCGCCTCGGAAAGTCCCTCCGGCACATCATACAGCTCCAGGAAATCTCTCAGTTCCGTTCTGTCACGGTCATTCTGCTGTGCCTCGTAAAACTCCGCGATCTCCAGTGCCTCTTTGTTAGAGAATCCTTCATCCAGAAGCAGTTCATAGATGTCTTCGATCACCAGCACCGGATACCGTTTGAACCAGCGCTCTTTATATACGCGTCCTCTCGTCTCGTACTTTGCATAGAGTACGGTAAACGCGTCGCACATCTGCCAGAAATTCTTCGGGCGAAGTTCTTCCAAAACCGTCTTCGCACGTTCCGAATTCTGCACATTATATAAATCTTCCCATGTCAATTTACGAAATTCTCTGGGATCCACTCCTGCCTCATATAACAGTTGGTTGATCCATGTTGAATTGATGCACAACGCAGCGCATCCCTGTTGGAATCCCAAATCCCTAAGGATAAATCGATAACCGCGGTTTCTCACAGACTCTCTCCCACTCATTGCCGCTAAACAATATCTTGTGCTCCCTCACGAAAGAACACTACTTGTTTCATTATACACTCTTTTTGTGAAAATGGTAGTCTTTTTTCATATATTTTGTATTTTTATTTTTTCGTCCCCACATCCCCTTGTCTTCTAAGAAAATCGGGAACCGGCAGCGCAGCTGTCTGCCGGTTCCCGTGATTTACAACATATTGTATTTACAATTTACATCCCGAATCTATGCCTCGAATCCGTTCGGATTGTTCTTCTGCCAGTTCCAACTGTCACGGCACATCTCCTGGATACCGAACTGCGCTTTCCATCCCATCTCCCGCTCTGCCTTAGATGCATCGGCATAGTTTTCCGCAATGTCTCCGGGGCGTCTTGCCTGGATCTCATACGGGATCTTTACTCCGGATGCCTCTTCAAAGTTCTTCACGATATCCAGCACGCTGTATCCTTTGCCCGTGCCAAGGTTATAGACTGCCAGTCCGCAGCCGGCTTTGATGCGGTCCAGCGCCTTGACATGTCCTTTTGCCAGATCCACCACGTGAATGTAATCGCGCACACCGGTGCCGTCGTGGGTCGGGTAGTCATTGCCGAAGACGCGCAAGAACGGCATCTTGCCAACCGCTACTTGCGTGATATACGGCATCAGATTGTTGGGTATACCGTTCGGATTCTCCCCGATCTTGCCGCTGGGATGTGCGCCGATGGGATTGAAATAACGCAGCAGCACGATATTCCATTCCTTATCCGAATTATAGATATCCGTAAAGATCGTCTCCTGCATGGACTTGGTGGAGCCGTACGGATTGGTGCATTTCTTCACCGGGCTTTCTTCCGTTACCGGCACACTGTCCGGATCACCATAAACCGTAGAGGAGGACGAGAAGATAATGTTCTTCACGCCGTGCTTGCGCATCACATCCAGCAGCACAAGGGTACCACCAATGTTGTTTTCATAATATTCCCACGGCTTCGATACGGATTCTCCGACTGCTTTGAGCCCTGCAAAATGAATGCAGCTGTCGATGGATTCTTTTGCAAATACCTCTTCCAGTCCTGCGCGGTCCCGGATATCCACTTTGTAAAATTTCACCGGTTTGCCCGTGATCTCCTGCACGCGCTGTAAGGATATTTCCGTAGAGTTGCTCAGATTATCGATCACCACCACATCATAACCGGACTGCTGCAATTCCACCACTGTATGGCTGCCGATAAAACCGGAGCCGCCTGTTACCAATACTGCCATTCTTCATTTACCACCTTTCGTTTTTTATTCCCTATCCTACGCCGAAGGCCGGATAAGGGATCCTTTGCTGTTTACTATTTCAATCTAAACCGTCCCCTTGGGGAAGAGTCAACCCTCTTTTAATTTCATCGTCAGCGAGATCCGTTTCTTCTTCAGATCCACTTCCAGTACCTTCACATCCACGATGTCACCGACCTTCACCACTTCCAGCGGATGCTTGATGTACTTATCCGAGATCCGGGAGATATGTACCAGACCGTCCTGGTGCACACCGATATCCACGAACACACCAAAGTCCACGGCATTGCGCACGGTGCCTTTCAGGATCATTCCCGGCTTTAAGTCTTCCATCTCCAGCACATCTTCTTTCAGGATCGGTGCCGGCATATCCTCTCGGGGATCCCGCCCCGGTTTCTCCAGCTCCTTTAAGATATCCGTAAGGGTGATCTCGCCGATGCCAAGCTCTGCTGCCATGGCTTTTTTATCTTTGACCTTTGCCGCCACCTGTACCGGCTGGGCCTGCTTCCATCCGGCACGGATCTCCTCCACATCCAGCTGCAGCTTCTTCAGCAGCTCGCCTGCTGCCGCATAGGATTCCGGATGCACACCGGTAGCATCTAACGGCTGCTCGCCGTCACGGATCCGCAAAAATCCCGCGCACTGCTCATACGCCTTCGGCCCCAGCTTCGGCACCTTCAGCAGCTCCTTGCGGTTTTTGAAACTGCCGTTGCTCTCGCGGTATTCCACGATGTTCTTTGCCAGAGTCTTGGTGATGCCGGAGATATAGGATAAGAGCGACGCGGATGCCGTATTCAGGTCCACGCCCACGCGGTTTACGCTGCTCTCTACTACACCGGTCAGCGCCGCATCCAGCTTCTTTTGGTTCATATCGTGCTGGTACTGTCCCACGCCGATGGACTTAGGGTCGATCTTCACCAGCTCTGCCAGCGGATCCTGCAGACGGCGTGCTATGGATGCCGCACTACGCTGTCCCACATCAAACTGCGGGAACTCTTCCGTTGCCAGCTTGCTCGCCGAATATACGGATGCGCCGGCTTCGTTTACGATCACATAGGATACCGGGCGTTTCAGTTCCTTGAGCAGCCCCACGATCACCTGCTCCGACTCACGGGATGCCGTACCGTTCCCCAGCGAGATCAGATCCACATTGTATTTTTCGATCAGTTTCTTCAATTCTGCCTTCGCTTCCGCCACCTTGTTCTGCGGCGCCGTGGGATAGATCACTTTGGTATCCAGCACCTTACCGGTGGGATCCACGATGGCCAGCTTGCAGCCGGTACGGAAGGCCGGATCCCAGCCAAGCACCACTTTGCCGCTGATGGGCTGCTGCATCAACAGCTGCTCTAAGTTGCGGCCAAATACGGAGATGGCTCCGTCTTCCGCGGTCTCCGTCAGTTCCGAGCGGATCTCACGCTCTACGGAAGGCGCGATCAGACGCTCGTAAGCATCCTTGTATGCACGCTCCAAATGCGGCGTGGTATACGGATTGTTCCGCACGATCACTTCTTTTGCCAGATAATGCAGGATCTCTTCCTCCGGCGCTTCCACCTTCACCTGCAGCACCTTTTCCGCCTCGCCGCGGTTCAGCGCCAGCACGCGGTGCCCTACCAGTTTGCGGATCGGTTCGGAGAAGTCGTAATACATCTCATAGACACTCTCCGCTTCCTTATCCTTGGTCGTGCTTTTGATGGTGCCTTCCTGCCATGTCAGCTTACGGATCTTTGCCCGGTAATCTGCATTGTCCGAAATAATCTCGGCAATGATATCTTCTGCCCCCTGCAGCGCCGCCGCCACATCAGGCACTTCGTTTTCTTCCGATACATAGCGCTGGGCTTCTTTCTCCAGCGGCTCCTTTGCCATCTGCAGCTGTATGGTCGTTGCCAGTCCTTCCAGGCCGCGCTTCTTCGCGATCTGTGCTCTGGTCACGCGCTTGGGCTTGTATGGACGGTACAGATCTTCGAGTACCACCATGGTCTGCGCCGCTTCGATCTTTGCCCGCAGTTCGTCGTCCAGTTTGCCCTGCTCTTCGATGCTTGCCAGCACCGTGACCTTACGCTCTTCCAGGCCGCGCAGATAGGTCAGACGCTCATACAGATTACGCAGCACCTCATCATTTAAGGAGCCCGTCATTTCCTTACGATACCGTGCGATAAACGGGATCGTGTTTCCTTCGTCGATCAGCTTTACCGTAGCCTCCACCTGCGATAATCTGATCTTCAGCTCATCCGCTATGATCTGTTCGATGTTCATAAATTACTTTCTTTCCTCCTCCAATCTTCTGGCATCTTCATTCAGGGAAGCTACCAGTTCTGTTACATTTCCGACAATGTCGGCATTGCGTTCGCTCGCATCCAGCGTTTCACTGGCGTGTGCGGACATTTCAGAGCCGTACCTCCTTTGCGTCCGGCATTCTTTTTTTTGTGTATAAATACAGATGATCGCCCTCCTGCAGACGCATATCCCCGTTCGGCAATACGGTCTTACTCCCTCTGCGGATCAGCACAATAAAGGTCTGCCTGGAAATATCCAGATCCCGGATCTTCTGCCCGTTCCACTCGTGCCGTTCCTTGAGCTCGATCTCCTTGAGCTGCAGGTTTAGTCCGTCCCGGCTGCCTTCCACCCCCAGAATGATCGCATCGCCGGCTTTCAGTTCCACATCCCCGCCGGGCACCAGCACCTGTTCTTCTCTCTGTACTGCTGCTATGATGATCCCTCGCGGCAGATCCAGTTGCATGATCTTCCTGCCGGTCCACGGATCCTTCCCCGCCAACGGCACCTTGATAAAGTGCACATCCGTTTCTTCCGCCTCTTCGCTCTGTGTCCGGAAACGCTCGTACTGCTCCACGAATCCGGCAGAAATGATACCGGTGGGAATAGCTACCAATCCTACACCCAGCATCGTTATGGCAATACCCATCAGCTTACCTGCCGCCGTGATGGGATAAATATCACCATAGCCCACCGTCATCAGCGTCGCCGCCGCCCACCACAAACCGGACAAAGCATTGTCAAAAGCCTCCGGCTGTACACTGTGCTCTAAACTGTACATACACAGGCTGGCTGCCAGCATCAGCATCAGTATGATAAATACGGACGAGATCAACAACTTTGCCTTGCTCTTGATGACCGCTCCGATCACATTTAAGGAATCAAAATAAGCATTCAGCCGGAAGATACGGAAAATACGCATCACACGGAAAATACGGAAGGCCGCCATTCCGGCCGGGAAGAAAAACGGCAGATAATAGGGTAAACAGGAAAAAATATCCACCAGTCCGTTAAAGGAAAAGATATACTTCAGGATTGCTTTGGGCTCGCTGTAATTCGGATACAGGCACCCCGCTGTCCAGATGCGCAGCACCAGATCCAAAGCAAAGAAGCCCACCGTAATCGCTTCGATTCCCTCCAGAAGTGCCCCGTAACGCGCCATCATCCGGTCATAGGTCATCATCACGCTGACCACCAGATTGACCACAATAATAGAAAGATTGAGGATATCGTATCCCCGTCCGACCAGATCCTCCACATAGCCCACTTCAATGATATCGGAAACCCGTTTCCGAAGACTGCTGTAGGTATATTTCTCTTTCCCTTTGCGTTTGCTTTGTGACATTGACAGCTATGGCCTTTCTGAAAGATAACAACTGGTGCAATTTTACCACATTTTTCTCTTCTTTTCCATATAAATAACCGCATAAAATAACATCTGTGAAGTGAAAAGTTAAATTCCACTTCTAATACCTCTAAGTAGATCTTACTCTTACAGGATCTCCCCCTAAGTTCCACTTATATGTAGTTGAATCTAGTCTTACAATAGTGATTCTGGCAACCGTCCTTGAAAGGACTGG
>JAFXQR010000188.1 GCA_017526985.1 Lachnospiraceae bacterium | reverse complement strand
GTTGCTGCGGGCGAGTGGGGGATGCTTGGGTTCACAAACTGCTTCGGCAAGGCTTCGAAAACTGCTTTATCTGCCCCGGCTTCCATGTATACTCCGCAGACTTTTGTCCACCTCACCCGCCCTTCGGGCACCCTCCCCTACGGCATACAGTCCTGCTAAACTCACTTCGTTCATTAAGCAGGAACTGGTACCCTCAAGGGGAGGGCAAGAGTTTTTCGCCACAGCAACGGAGCTCGCCAAATACGAATTTACCACTGCGGGTGTATGATGTCCTTCAGTTTCTCGTCGTAGATCCTGCGGACCGCTGCCATCTGCGCGTCAGTCAATGCGGGCAATTCGGCAGCCTTCACATTTTCGACTACCTGGGCGGTTTTACTGGCTCCGGGAATGACAACACTTACCGCATCATGCATCAGTACCCAGCGGATGGCAGTGTGTGCCAGATTGTCGGTCCCTAATGCCGCCTTGATCTCATCCGCACATTCCAGCCCCAACTCGTAAGGTACGCCGGAGAAGGTTTCACCCTTGTCAAACGCTGCTCCGTCACGGTTATATGACCGGTGATCTTTGGCACCAAATACGGTATCCTTTGAGAACTTACCGGTCAGCAGCCCGCTTGCCAAAGGCACACGCGCAATAATACCGACATTATTTGCTTTTGCCTTCGGAAACAGCTCATCCAGCGGTTTCATACGAAACATATTAAAGATGACTTCCATTGCGGAGATGCCATATTCCATCGCCTGCAAGCCTTCGCTCACCTTTTCGATGCTCACACCATAGTCTGCAATCTTACCGGCTGCCTTCTGCCGTTCCAACTCCGCAAAGATCTCATCCTTTGCAAAGACGGATGTCGGCGGACAATGCAGCAGGATCATATCCAGCCGCTCCATACGAAGCCTTCCCAAGCTATCCTCAATAAAGCCGCGGATCGCCTCCGGTGTATACATCTCGTCTGTATGTGGATTCAGTCTGCGCCCGCACTTGGTCGTCACATAGAATTTACCGGGGTGCGCGGAAATATACTCCCCGATTGCCTTTTCGCTCTCACCGCCGTTGTAGACATCCGCGGTGTCAATAAAAGTAATTCCGTTTTCTTCTGCCGCAGTCAGAATACGCATGGCCTCTTCATGATCAAACGGATCCCCCCACCGGGTTCCCAATTGCCATGTTCCCAGTCCGATCTCCGAAACACGCCTGCCTGTCCTGCCAAACACTCTTTCTTTCATACGTAACCTCCGATTTTGTTTTTCCCGGAATCATCGCCCCCTGAAAGTCACAACTGCAGATGTCCCCTTCATCCCTCTCCGGGCAGACAGGATGAAGACCTTACACATATTCAATTTTATCAAAAACAGGATATAAATACCACAAAAAAGATTCTCTCTTCTTGACACCTTTCCTCTTTTTCCCTAAACTGTTAGTGCAGTAGAACTATGCTGTTTTATTTCATAACTCTATTTCATCGAAAGGAAGGGCCAAAATTATGGCATTAAATGCAGATTGTCACTTACATTCCTCTTTTTCCGGGGACAGTAATACCCCTATGGAAGAAATGATCAAAAAAGGTATCGAACTTGGCCTTAAAGAAATGTGCTTCACCGAGCATATGGATTTTGACTTTGTTTACACAGCCGATGAAGAACCGGGCTATTGGGAAGTCAACACAGATGCATATCTTTATGATCTGTTGAAATATCGTGACCAGTATGCCGGACAGATCAAGCTGCTCTTCGGCATCGAACTGGGAATGCAGACTACCTGTGCCCGCAAGAACATCCTTTATGCAAAAAACTTTGATTTTGACTTTATCATTGCATCTTCCCATCTGTGCAACGGAAAAGATCCGTATCTGAAAGAAACCTTCTTTGACGGCCGTCCGGAGGAAGAAGCTTATCACGAATACTTCCGCTACATCTACGAGTGTATCCGCGGCTATCAGAATTTTGATGTATACGGCCATTTGGATTATGTGCTTCGTTACGGCCCCACCAAAAATACAAACTTCCGTTATGAAGAATACAGCGAAGATATCGATAAGGTACTGATGCACCTGATTGAGAACGGTAAGGGTATCGAAGCAAATACCAGCGGCTATAAATACGGTATGGGCGGGCCGCATCCCTGCCGGGAGATCCTCTCCCGCTATAAACAGCTGGGGGGCGAGATCCTGACCATCGGATCCGATGCGCACGATCCTTCGCAGATTGCAGCAAACTTTAAGGAAGTGTCTGATCTGCTCAAGGATGTCGGTTTTGAATACTATTGTGTATTTGAAAACCGTTTGCCGGAATATCATAAATTGTGATCATGTTTCCTGCCCGGCGAACTGCGTCATATACAGGTCGCGGTATTTACCGCCTGCCGCAAGCAGTTCGTCGTGGGTTCCGGTCTCCACGATACGCCCCTGATCCAGTACCACGATACGGTCCGCATCGCGTATGGTGGACAGACGGTGAGCGATCACCAGACTGGTACGCCCCTTCATCAACCGCACCATGGCATCCTGTATCCTTTTCTCCGTACGGGTATCCACATTAGAAGTGGCCTCATCCAGGATCAGGATCCGCGGTGCCGAGATAAAGGCTCTGGTGATGGATAACAACTGCTGCTGTCCCCGGGAAATATTGGAAGCGTCTGCCGTTAGTTCCGTATCATACCCCTTCTCCAGCTTGCGTATCATGGAATCTACATGACACTGTTTTGCGCAGGCGATCATCTCTTCATCTGAGATCTCCTGATCCGCATATTTCAGATTTTTCCTAACCGTATCCGCAAACAATACCGTATCTTGCAAAACGATGGCAATGGCATCCCGAAGCGAGTCACAATTGATCTCGAAGATATCCTTTCCGCCAACCAGGATCCTTCCGGAATCCGGCTTGTAAAACCGCATCAGCAGATTGACCACTGTTGTCTTACCGCTTCCCGTAGCGCCGACCAGTGCGATCTTCTGTCCCGGTTTCACCTGCAGCGAAAAGTCCTTCAGCACCCGTTGTCCTTCCACATAAGAGAAGTTCACATTTTCAAATACGATATCCGGATCCTCCGGCAGTTCGTTCATCTTTGTTTCTCCGGATTTATCCTCCGGCTGTTCGTTCATAATCGCAAAGACTCTCTCCGCACCGGCCAGGGCCGACTGCACCTGCCCCCATACCTGCGCGATCTCATCCACCGGTCGGCCAAACTGCTTGGCATAAACGATAAATGCAGAAATGATCCCGACGGAGATAGACCCCTTCAGAGCAAAGTATCCGCCAAAGGCAGCAATGATCACAAATCCCGTATTGTTGATCAGGTTCATGACCGGGCCCATACTACCGCCCAAGATCTCGGCTTTGATGCCCACCTTGGTCAGGTCATCCGAGATCTCCGTAAAATCCGTAATGATCTGTTCTTCTTTCTCATAGGCCACTACCGTACGATACCCGCCTACCATCTCTTCTACCGTACCGTTTAAGCTTCCCAGGAGACTCTGGCGTTTCGTATAGGTTTTACGCATAGCCGCCGAAAGATATTTGGTAGCAAAGACCGTAAAGAGCACCGTAGTACATGATAATGCTGCCAGCGGCGGGCACAGATAAAACATCATCACCACCGTACCGAATACCGTGAGCAGTCCGGAGAATAATGAGCTTAACGACTGCGAGATCGTTGTCGAGACATTCTCCACATCATTGGTCATACGGCTCATGATATCCCCATGGGAATGGGTATCCAGATACCCCACCGGCAGCTGTATGATCTTTTCGAACAAATCCTGCCGCATATGTTTTACCGTTCTCTGCGAGATATACGCGCTCGCACGCCCCTGCAAGTACGCCGCCAGGCAGGATACTGCATACACCCCCGCCATAAAGCCTAAGATCTTCGGGATCTCCGTAAACTGTCTCTGCGTGATCGCATCGATGGCACTGCTCTGAAGCCGGGGTGCTAAGATCCCGCACACCACTGCCAGTGTGACCATAAATAACAGGAGAACTACCGCGCGCTTTTCATTGGCAAAATAGCGCAGCATCTGCTTAAAGGTTCCCTTCTGATCTTTTGCCTTCTCTGTCTTTTTACCGCGATCCGCCATCCTGCGTCCGCCGCCCATGCCGGGTACCTTGTAATCCCGGATACTCTTTTGAGGTGTTTCAGCCATTTGCAACACCTCCCTTCCCGGATTCTGTCGCATTCTGCTGCGTCCCGCTCTGGGACTGACAGATATCCCGATAGATCTCGCTCGACTCCAGCAATTCTTCATGACTGCCGCAGGCGGCGATATGTCCATCCTCCAGAACAATGATACGGTCCGCATCTTTCACCGACGCGATCCTCTGTGCCACGATGAGTTTGGTCTGCTCCGGATACGCTTCCTTCAAAGCCTGATACAGACTGCTCTCGGTTTTCAGATCCAGCGCACTGGTACTGTCATCAAAGATCAGGATCTCCGCTTTTTTCAAAACTGCCCGCGCGATAGCCACACGCTGTTTCTGTCCGCCGGATAAGGAATGTCCGCTCTGGCTCACAATGGTATCCAGTCCTTCTTCTTTTCCCTTTATAAAATCAGATGCCTGTGCAATCCCCGCCGCTTTCCATAATTCTTCTTCCGAAGCCTCCGCATCTCCCCAGGCGATATTCTCCCGGATGCTCCTGTGGAACAGTTCACTCTTCTGCAGCGCCACCGCCACACGACTGCGCAGCTCGGCCAGCGGATACTCCCGCACATCCACACCGTCAATCCGCACACTGCCTTTTGTCACATCATAAAACCGCGGGATCAGCTGCATCAGACTGCTCTTGCCGCTGCCCGTCATTCCCAGGATCCCGATGGTCTCCCCGGGCTTCACACTCAGATTGATGTCCGATAAGATTTCCTCCCTGCCGGCATACGCAAAGGATACATCCCGAAACTCCACGCTGCCTCCGGCATAGGGGATGTCTGTTTTCTCTCCGTCCTTGATCTCCGGCTCGGTATGGATCACCTCACGCACACGCTGTGCAGACGCCATGCCCCGGGAGATATTCTGAAAGAACATGCCCATACGCATCAGGGCATTTAAGATCTGTGTGAGATAGGTCACCGCCGCCATCACCTGCCCCGGCGAGATTTCCCAGTTCTGCGCTTCGAGCCCGCCGATGTAGATCACCGCCAGCAGCGACAGATTCAACAGAATGTTCATAATGGGTGTCATATAGTTGAGCAACAGAAGAATACTTAACTGGGTTTCCACCAGCTTCTCATTAGACTTTCCGAAGCGTTCATTTTCATAAGCTTCCCGGATATACGCTTTGACCACGCGGTTACCGGAGACATTTTCCTGCATCACATTGTTGACATCATCCAGACGGTTTTGCAATACGGAAAACTGCGGGGTCACCCGGGAAAGAAATACATAAAGTACCAAAATGATCAACGGCATTGCCACCAGAAGGATACCGCCGAAGGAAGAATGCAGTCGGGTAATACAGATCACACCACCCACCAACAGGGTCAGCGTCCGCACAAAACCACGGATACCCATCTGCACCATATTCTGCACCTGCGTGATATCATTGGTCACCCGGGTGATCAGTGAACCGGTCGTGAAGCGGTCGGTCTGCGCAAAAGAAAAATGCATGATATGTCCGAAGGCATCCTTGCGCAGATCATTTCCGAAATTCTGTGCCGCGATATTGGCACACACACCTGACATGATCCCGCAGACGGCGCCAAAAAGGATCAGAAGAAGCATCCGGATCCCCATATGAAAAACAATGTCCAGATCCCCGACACCGTTATTGTTCAGCCCCAGTACACCGTCATCCACAATAGACGACATCAGTGTGGGCTGCAACAGATCCATGCTGGCTTCCCCGAGCATAAACAAAGGGGCCAGCAGGGCAAAGATCCAATATTTTTTCAGATGCTGCAGCATTACTTATCCTCCACCACCTGAAAGATGTAGAATTTGAGATAGTAGCTGCTATCCGCCGCCCAGAGGATCGGATGATCCGCAGCCTGAGTGCGGAATTCCACCTGACGAAGACGCTTGTGGGCGCCGGTAGCCGCCTCGCGGATCGTCTTGGCAAAAAGCTCCGGATCCATAAAATGCGAACATGTGCAGGTGCAGAGATAGCCGCCGTTCTTCACCAGTTTCAGTCCGCGCAGATTGATCTCGCGATAACCCTTGACTGCCTGCTTGATGGAAGCCCTTGATTTGGTAAATGCCGGCGGATCCAGGATCACCACATCATAGAGTTCCCCTTTACGCTCCAGATCCGGCAACAGATCAAACACATCTGCGCACTCAAAAGAAACGATATCCGATAAACCATTCAGCATCGCATTCTCTCTGGCCTGCTCCACTGCCAGTTCGGACGCATCCACACCCAAAACATCGGATGCCCCGGCAATACCTGCATTCAACGCAAAGGAACCGGTATGGGTAAAGCAGTCCAGTACCTTCTTTCCTTTACACAGCTTATGGATGGCTGCCCGATTATTCTTCTGATCCAGGAAAAATCCGGTCTTCTGCCCGTCTTTGACATCCACGAAATAACGGACACCGTTTTCCACGATCTCTACCTTGGTATCAAACTCGTTGCCCAGAAATCCCTTTGCCGGCTCCATGCCTTCTTTCTGGCGCACTTTCGCATCACTGCGCTCATAGACGCCCCGGATCGTGATCCCGTCTTCCGCCAATACTTTCTTCAGTGCCTCTACAATGGTCGTCTTCCATTTATCAATGCCCAGTGCCAGCGACTCCACCACCAGCACATCCGAAAACTTATCCACCACGATCCCCGGCAGGAAATCCGCTTCGCCAAAGATCACTCGGCAGGAAGACACATCGATCACCGTCTTACGGTAGTTCCAGGCGTCCCTCACACGCTGCTCAATAAAGGCTGCATCGATCACTGCATCTTTCTTTCGGGAAAGCAGGCGAAAAGAGATCTTCGATACCGGATTATAAAAGCCCAATCCCATGGGATATCCGTCGAAATCGCATAACGCGACTACATCCCCATTTTCAAATGCCCCTTCCACGCGGTCGATCTCATTATCATACACCCAGGCTCCGCCCGCTTTTATGGTCCTGCCTTCGCCTTTTCTCAAATATATTGTAGCGCTCATTTATCTATGATCCTCCGAAACAAAAACATCTTAAAACGGCAAATAACGCTTCAAACATTGCCGTTACTATCATACACTTGAATGTCCGATACCCGCGATCGTGATGATCGAAACATCAAAAACTCTCTTACATCAAATCAAATAAGCTGATCTGGTTCGATTCCGTCATATTGCCGAGAATGCCTAAACGCTCCATGGTTTCTACGATGGTCGCACTGGTCTTGGTACGCTGCGCAAAGTCCTGCTTGCTTAGGAACTGTCCTTTGCGTGCTTCATCTTCGATCAGTTCGGCGTTCTTATCTCCCAGACCGTCAATGGCCGTGAAGGACGGCATGATCTTTCCGTCTACGATCTGGAAATAGTTTGCCTGCGCCTTATACAGATCGATGGTGGTAAATTCAAAGCCGCGGGCATACATCTCCTGTACGATACGCATATCCTTATACTGTGTTTCGTCCTTGGGGGTCAGTGCCTTATCCTTGGTCTCGATCATCTTGGCGATCCGGTTCATATGTTCCTCCAGACGCGCCTTACCCAGACACATCATCTCATAGGAGAAGGCCGACGCACGGATGGAGAAATACGCACAGTAATATGCCAGCGGATAATTGATCTTGCAGTACGCGATACGCCACGCCATCATAACATACGCAGCCGCATGCGCCTTCGGGAACATGTACTTGATCTTTTTACAAGACTCGATATACCATTCCGGTACATTTTGGGCGCGCATAGCTTCTTCCCACTCCGGTTTTAAGCCCTTACCTTTACGAACGGCCTCCATGATGGTAAAGGACAAGGAGCTCTCCACACCCATCTGGATGAGGTAAAGCATGATATCGTCACGCGTACAAATCGCCGTAGAAATGGTTGCGGTACCGGACAGGATCAGGTCTTTTGCATTGCCCAGCCACACATCCGTACCATGGGACAGACCTGCGATGCGCACCAGGTCCGAGAAGGAGGTCGGCTGCGCATCGATAAGCATCTGCATAGCAAAATCCGTACCGAATTCCGGGATACCCAGCGCCCCCAGCGGCGTGCCTCCGATATCCGCCGGTGTGATGCCCAGCGCTTCCGTGCTCTGGAACAGGCTCATTACCCCCTTGTCATCCAGCGGGATCGTGGTGGGATCGATACCGGTCAGATCCTGCAGTTTACGGATCATGGTCGGATCGTCGTGTCCGAGGATATCCAGTTTCAGCAGGTTGTGGTCGATACTGTGATAATCAAAGTGTGTCGTGACCGTATCGGTAGTCATATCGTTTGCCGGATGCTGCGTAGGCGTAAAGGAGTTGATGTCCTCGCCCACCGGCAATACAACGATACCGCCGGGATGCTGTCCGGTGGTACGACGAATGCCTACCAGCCCGGGCACCAGACGATCCACTTCCGCATCCTTTTTGATGATACCGCGCTCCCGGTAAAAATTCTTGATATAACCGAATGCCGTCTTATCCGCCACCGTACCGATGGTTCCTGCACGGTAGGTCTGTCCGTATCCGAAAATAACTTCCGTATATTTGTGTGCCTTAGACTGATACTCACCGGAGAAGTTCAGGTCAATATCCGGCTCCTTATCCCCTTTGAATCCCAGGAAGGTTTCAAAGGGGATATCAAAGCCATCCTTCTTCATCACTTTTCCGCAATGCGGGCACACCTTATCCGGCATATCACATCCGGCTTTTCCGGCATACGCCCTCACATCTTCGGATTCAAAATCACTGTAATGACAGTCGATGCAATAATAATGCGGTGCCAGCGGATTTACCTCGGTGATCCCCGCCATGGTAGCAACAAACGAAGAACCTACGGAACCACGGGAGCCTACCAGATAACCATCCTCCACCGATTTCCACACCAGCTTCTGCGCGATGATATACATTACGGCAAATCCGTTACCGATAATGGATTTCAGTTCCTTTTCCAGCCGGTCTTCCACGATCTGCGGCAACGGATCCCCGTACAGTTCGTGCGCACGGTTATAGCAGATGGTACGAAGTGTCTTGTCCGAATTTTCAATGACCGGCGGACACTTATCCGGACGCACCGGTGTGATATAGTCGCACATATCCGCGATCATATTGGTATTGCGCACCACCACTTCATCTGCTTTGTCCGAACCCAGATAGGAAAACTCATTGAGCATCTCTTCCGTAGTATGGAAATACATGGTGGCCGATTCATTGTAGACACGGTCCGTCTTGCGCCCTGCCAGGATGATGGTACGGTATACTGCATCCTCAGGATTCAGATAATGCACATCACCGGTAGCGCATACGGGTTTGCCATGCAGTTCCCCCAGTGCCACGATCCGCTTGTTTACATTGATCAGGTCTTCTTCACTCTTTAAGGTCGGCAGCTTGGAACGCTCGATCTGCCACAGATTGTTTCCGATGGGCTGGATCTCCAGATAATCATAAAACTCCACGATCTTGGAGATCTCCGCCTCCGTGCGTTCGTTGACCAGCGCATCATACAGTTCTCCGTTTGCGCAGCCCGATCCGTAGATCAAACCTTCCCGGTATTCGATCAGCTTGCTCTTTGGTATCTTCGGGAAACGCCCGAAATACTGCAGGTGTGCCAGCGATACCAGTCGGTATAGGTTACGCCGTCCCACTTCGTTCTTTGCCAGGATCACCATATGATGCGGATACAGATCCGCGATCTTATCCGGGGTCAGTTCCCCGATCTCATTTAACTGTGCCAGTGTATCGATCTTACGCTCCCGCAGCATCGCCACAAACTTCACAAAGATCAGTGCCGTTGCTTCCGCGTCATCTACCGCGCGATGGTGATGGAAGGCTGGGATATTGAGTTCCTTTGCAAGATGATCCAGGGTATATTTCCCCATCTTTTTCATCAAAAGACGCGCCAGTTCGATGGTATCGGTATGGGTAAAGTCATAGGTATAGCCCAGCTTCTCCGAATAGTAGCGAATGAAGGAAGTATCGAACTTCGCATTGTGAGCCACCAGCACGCAGTCCTTGCAAAACTCCAGAAACTTCGGCAGGATCACTTCGATGTCATCCTTATCCTGCACCATGGAATCCGAGATACTCGTCAGTTTTTCGATCTCCAGAGGGATCGGCTCATGCGGATTGATCAGCTCCGAGAACCGCTCCACGATCTCGCCGTCCACCACCTTGACCGCACCGATCTCGATGATCTTATTCATCTTCGGCACAAAACCGGTGGTCTCGATATCGAAGACCACATAGGCATCCGAAAGGCTCTGTCCTTTTTCATTGACAACGATCTTTTTGGTATCGTCCACCATATAAGCTTCCAGACCATAGAGCACCTTGAACGGGTCCTTTTTATCCAGCGCATGGAAGGCCACCGGGAAGCCCTGTACATCACCATGATCGGTCAGTGCCACCGCGGTATGCCCGAATTTCTTGGCGCACTTTACGATATCGTTGGCTTCCACGCATGCGTCCATATCGCTCATCTTGGTATGGCAGTGCAGTTCCACTCTTTTCCGTACCGCATAGTCCTCGCGCTCTTCCTTGAAGCTCTTGATCTTTTTCAGACCATAGAGGTTCATCAGTTCCAGCTCTTTATCAAAGGTATCGTTTTTCGGCATACCTTTGGCCAGCACAAAATCGCCCTTCTTGATCAGAGGGCGCATTTCATCCGCCAGTTCCTCCGGCAAAAAGATCTTGATGCGCATAGAATCGGTATAATCCGAAATGGTATATTTCAGCAGATGATTGCCGGTCTTGAACGCTACTTCATCAAAGGCCAGCACCTCACCATGAATGATCACGGAACCCACTTCATCCACAATGGTCTCGATCGGTTCCGCCGTACCGTCAAAGTCACGACCGTAAATGACATCCGGATTGTCGGACATCTTCAGTTTGTCACGACTGCCAAAGGCTCCGCCGCCGCTCTTCTTGCCCTTGCCTTCCTTAAAGTCTTTGCTTCCGGAGTCTTTCTTCTCAAAGGTCTTGCCTGCGGCTTTCGATGCTTCCTTATTTTCCGGCGCTTTTTCAGCCGGTTTATTTGCCGAAGCCGGTGCCTTGGATGCCGCAGTATCCCCTGCATCCTCTCCCAGCATGGCATCGTCGTTTCCTGCTGTTACCGCGGGAGTCTCTGCAAGTTCTTTGGTAATTGCCGCCAGACGGATCTCGGCACGCTGCTCCATCTCTTTACGATAGGCACTCTCCTCAGCCTCGGTATATTCCACTACCGTTGTCAGCGGCAGATGGAAACGCTCCTGAAACACCTTATCAAAAGCCGAGCGGATCTGCCCTTCCTTCTGTCTTGCCAGGAAACTGTCCGGCAGGGTTAGCACCAGTTTATCATCCCGCAGTTCCGGTGTGAGTTTACGCAGTACAGAATGCATCAGCCGGTCGCAATGCTCCAGCTCCATCAGCAGACTGTCATAATAATGTCCCACGATATAGGATGTATCATACTGCTCCGAAAGATGGAAATCCTCCACGATCTGCACAGACAGGCCACGCTGCGCAAACATCTGCGCATCCATCTCCTGCTCCATGGCATAGATGTGATCCTTGGTGATCATCTTATCATAAGAAATATATATTTTTACCAGATTCATGCTCTTCTTGAGCATCACACGTTCGACGATGACGTCTTCAAAAAAATCCATCAGATCCTTACGGATCGGTGCATCCCCGAACGTTTCACGAAATGTCTGTCCCATAATAAAACCTAAATTACAAAATCCTTAATAATTCCCCTTAAGGGAAGTTGACTGATGAAGTGTCCTCTGAGCCTCTTCGTTCTATCCCTGCCAATGCGTGATCTCATACTCCAGTGCAGACAGCAGCTCGCTCTCCGGCATTTTCCGTATGATCTCGCCTTTCTTGATCAGTAAGCCTTCTCCGTTTCCGCCGGCGATACCGATATCCGCTTCCTTTGCTTCCCCCGGTCCGTTCACGGCACAACCCATAACCGCCACTTTGATATCCAGCGGTTTCTCGGTTTTGATGGTCCGTACCATCTCTTCCACCCGGTTGGCCAGTCCTATCAGATCGATCTTGGTGCGTCCACAGGTCGGGCAGCTCACCACTTCGATCCCGCCGCTACGCAGTCCCAGAGATCTTAAGATCAGTCTTGCGGAACGGATCTCTTCTCTTGGATCTCCGGTCAGGGATACACGGATCGTATCACCAATGCCTTCATTTAAGATGATGCCAAGGCCTACCGACGACTTGATATTTCCGCTGATCAGTGTGCCGGCCTCAGTAATGCCTACATGCAGCGGATACGGTGTCTTGCCCGCCAGCAGTTCGTGTGCTTTGATGCACATACGCACATTAGAGGATTTGATACTGATCACGATATTGTCATAGTCCGCATTCTCGATCATACGCACCTTATCTACGGCACTCTCCACCAGACCTTCTGCCGTCACGCCGTGATATTTATCCACCAGCGCCGCTTCCAGAGATCCGGAGTTTACGCCCACCCGGATCGGAATATTGCGCTCTTTTGCCTTTTCCACTACCGCCCGGAGTTTCTCTTCCCCGCCGATATTGCCCGGATTGATGCGGATCTTATCTGCACCGTTTTCGATGGCCGCGATAGCACAACGATAATTAAAATGAATGTCCGCCACCACCGGGATATGCACGCGTTTTTTGATCTGTCCCAGCGCTTCTGCCGCCGCTTCCGTCGGCACGGTACACCGGATGATCTCGCAGCCTTCTTCTTCCAGATCCAGAATCTGTTTTACGGTTGCTTCTACATCTTCCGTCGGTGTATTGGTCATAGACTGCATCAGGATCGGATTGCCTCCGCCGATCACGCGGTCACCGATGTGGATCACCTTTGTTTCATCACGAAATGCCATGGTTTTTGCCTCCTAATAACATGCTATTTTAATTCCCTGTTTCTATCACTTCCCGGTCCCATGTCCCGGTTAACATAGTATCATTATGACAACTCAACTTTTACCATTATATCATATCTTCTATGGCCATACAGCCGACCTGCCTCCCAAAAAACGGCGAAATGATCCGCAAATTTTCGTGCAAATTTCCATCTTGCAAATCGCAATTCCCACATTTTCTATGGCGTATTGGTAACTGTCACTGTCCATCTATCAAACCCGCATATGTTATAATCCCCACATTTCCTTGGCAGTGTATGTCACATTCCATTCCCTGGCGACCACAAAGCGTCTCTTCGGCCCAAACATCCCCCTTAGCGCGCACCAAAGCAATACAACCAGTGTAATACCGCCACAGATCATTTCCGCCCTTTCTACCGGCGTTTCACGATACCGCAGCCATACCAGAACCGAGGCCGTCATCGTATCCATGACCAGGATCGTCTGATACAACATTCGTTCCAATACCGGCCATAACAGCCTTTTTCTCTTTTTTACCGCTTCGATCTTCTCCAGTAAACATACCGCATCCTGCGGCCGCTTCTCCTTCACCGGATCCAGTGCTTCCTTCAGCAGCGCCTTACTTTCCACCGATACACTATCCGGCCACTCATCAGCTCCTGCCGGATGAAACGGCGGCAATGTCGGTTCAATTCCGGTTAACATATATGCATACATCGCTCCGATGGCGTAAACATCTGCTTCCATCCCCGACCTGCCGCCCTGCATCTGTTCCGGCGCCGCATACCCAGGCGTACCGCATGTATCATGCCGGTGCAGGCTCTCCATCCCGGTCAGGGCCGTCCCAAAATCCAATAAATGCAGACTCCCGTCCTTTGCGATCACAAAATTGGCCGGCTTCAGATCCCTATGCGCTACAATCCCTTTCTGTTCATGCAGATACGCCGCGATCTCCGTGATCTGTTGCAGCAATGCAAGCGCCTTATCTTCTTCCAACGGCACCCGTTCTTTCAGATACGCATCCAGTCCGATGCCCTCTACATACTCCATAACAAGGACCGATACATCCTTTGTCTCTATCTGATCCACCAGGTACGGGATCCTACGATCCGTCAATGCCTTCATTACGTCTGCTTCCCTGCGCAACTGCTCTCGTTCCGCACCATAGGCATATTTCAATGCATACTTCCGTTGCAATACTTCATGCTCCGCCAGGTACACTGTGCCCTGACCACCGGATCCCAGCACTTCCAGTATGTGATAGCCGCAGATAATATCCTCTCTATTTTTCATTTTCCTTTCCTCATAATTCATTTTTTACGGAGCTATCGTTCACCTCGCGGAAGGCACCGAGCCCACCAATTACATTTTCAACTTCCCATTTCACACTCCACATCTCAGATACACCGCCGACATATTGTCGCTCTCGCCCCTGCGCGCTGCCACCCTGGCCAGATTCTGCAATGCCCGCTCCGCCAGCGACCGGTCCGTAATCTCATCCCTTTGCAATGCCCGCTGCAAGTCCTGTTCCTTCAAAAAATGCCGCATCCCATCACTGCACAACAGATAATCTTTCACCCCAAACATTCTGCCATGTCTTTCCTGCGGCTTATGATATCTCCCGATACCGATACACTTAGTTACGCCTCCGTCCTTTGTATGAAAGTCCGTGATCCTCCTGCATCTACGCCCTAACCGATACGCTACCGAATCCCCAAGATGAAATACCTGATAGTTCTTTCCCGCGATCAGTAGCAGTGTAAATGTTGTACCGCAACGCAGTCCTCTGTTTTCCCCGTATTGCCGCAAATCCTCGTGAATACGAAACAATGCCCGTTGCAACGATTTTGACACCTTCCAGCTTCTATATCCACTTTTCAACACCCCTGGCAGCACATCATAAAACCACACTGCCATTCGCTCCGCCACATATCCGCTGGCGATCTCCCCCGCATCCATACCGCCCATACCGTCACAAAGCAGTACCATAGTCACGACACCCTTTCTGGTCACCATACGCTGCAGTGTAATACTATCCTGGTTTACCCTGCGTCCGCCACATTCATGCAGCACCGCATAAAAATCGCCCATGCGATCCTTCCTTTCCCGATTCCATATAAAGCGACCACGCAAGCGCATTCTGCCGCCTACGCAAAAAGTCTCTAAATAACTATGGAACACCATATCTTATTTTCAGTTGATAACTTTAACAGGAGGTTTCCTGTTACGCTTGCAGCGATATCTGCAAGCAAGAATTATATTACCCGATGACTCTGTTTATGTCAATGTCTTTTTTACAAATTCGTATTTGTAGGGCTGTCGATCACCTCACGGAAGGCATCTTGCCTTCCCCTTGAGGCGAAGGTGGCGCGCCAGCGCAGGATGAGGTGGACTCTGGCCTGCCGTAGTCTCCGCCAAGTCGCCGGGCAGTAAAGACAGTTTTCGAGCTGTGCCTTCGCAAGAAGTTTGTTTCGACCTAAGCAGTCCTTCCAAACCAACTTGCCCATCGCCAACTCGCATTCATCCTGCTACACTATCACTCGC
>JAFXQR010000187.1 GCA_017526985.1 Lachnospiraceae bacterium | reverse complement strand
GATAAGGATGTATTGCATGATATCAGTTTGACGATACAACCCGGAGAACATCTGGCGATCGTCGGACTGAACGGAGCAGGCAAGACCACACTGGTGAAACTGATCTGTGGACTGAACGAGCCGACGGAAGGAAGCGTCTCATATAACGGTACGGATATCCGTGAATATGATCGCGATGCGTACTACGGAACCTTCGGTGTGGTGTTTCAGAATTATTCGATCATGCCGGTTACCATTGCGGAGATCGTGGGAGAAGATGTAGGAGCTAATGTGGATGAAGAGAAAGCAGAACGATGTTAGAAGCAGGCCGGTCTGTGGGAACGAATTGAAAGTCTGAAAGACGGTATGCACAGCAACTACGATAAAGCATTTTGGGAAGACGGTATAGACCTTTCGGGCGGAGAGATCCAAAAACTTTTGCTGGCCAGAGCGCTGTATCGTAATGCAGGCGTGATCGTATTGGATGAGCCGACGGCAGCATTGGATCCGGTGGCGGAAAACCGTTTGTACGAAACTTACGATGAGATTATGCGTGATCGGTCAACGATCTTTATTTCGCACCGGCTGGCATCGACGAGATTTTGCGACCGCATACTTCTGATCGAAAACGGAGAGATCGCAGAAGAAGGAACACATGAGGAACTGCTAAGCGCAAAGGGGAGATATTACGAACTCTTTGAAATGCAGGCAAAGTATTATCGAGAGAACAAGGAAGGAGAAGAAGCGGCAGATGAAATTTAAAGAGCGGATGCAACTGACGCGGCGCGGATATGGCTTGATCAAAAAGTACTGTCCGGGACTGTTGCCTGCCAAGGTGAGTGCTACGGTGGCCGATACACTGTTGCCCTTTGTGACGATCTGGTTTTCTGCGCGCATCATCAATGAGATCACAGGAGACCGGGATACACGCAGGCTTGCGATATATGTGGCTTTGACAGTTCTTACGGGATTTGTATTCTCAATGATCAAAAATGCGTTAAACAAAGTGGTGGAAGAAAAAGAATCCGGAATGTGGAGTTATTTCCCGAAGATTTTTTCGGACAAACAGTTAAGCATGGATTATTCGGATCTGGAAGATCAGGAGATTCAAAAGCAGAAACAGAAAGCGGAAGAAAATCTGTTTATGTTCGGAAACGGTCTTGCGCAGTTGGTCTGGGATACCGTAGGCTTGGTGCAGGCAATCGTCGGGATCGTGGCATCGGTATCGCTGACGGCAACATTATTTTTGTCACGATCCGGAAATGCCATGCTGGATTCTTCATTGTGGATCCCTGCGGCAATTTTACTTATCGTGATCGCGGGGATCTGTACGGGAAAACTGCGGAAAAAAGAAGAAGCAGTTTTTGAAAAATGGACGGACGGTACGGTTTGGTTTAACCGGGCATTGATGTTTTTCGGACACACGTTATATGATGATCTTTCCAGAGCGATGGATGTTCGCATTTATCGACAGGACAGGATTGCGGACAGGGAAATGGAAAAACTGAACCGGCATAATAGGAACGATAATGGAATCATTCAGAAGATGAGTGCGTATTCTACATTGCCGGTATTGATCCAGGGAGTCTGCAATTGTCTGTGTTACGTGTATGTTGTAGCCAAAGCGGCAATGGGAGCATTTCCGGTAGGCAGCATTGTGCAGTATGTGGGCGCGTTGATCAAACTGGTGCAGAGTTTTGCGGAACTGGTCAATGCGAATTCGGAAAATATCATTTATACCGAGCATCTGCAGAAACTCTTTGCATACCTCGACATTCCGAGTAAAAAGACGCAGGGCGATCACAAACCGGAGTCTGAAAATGCGCATACCATAGAGTTTAAATATGTGTCGTTCCGTTATCCGGGAAGTGAGCAGTATGTATTGAAAAATGTGAATGTCACGATCACGCCGGAAAAGAAACTGGCGCTGGTTGGTGCGAACGGCGCGGGCAAGACAACCTTTGTAAAACTGCTTTGCAGACTGTATGATCCGGACGAGGGCGAGATCCTGCTGGATGGTATCAATATCAAAGAATACGACAGCAAAGAATATGTGAAACTGTTCTCGTATGTGTTCCAGGATTTCAAACTGTTTTCGTTAAGCTTGGGCGAGAATATTGCGGCAAATGCGGAATACGATGCGAAGAAAGCGCAGGAGTGTATTGATAAGGTTTCTTTCGCAGAGCGGTTTGATGAAATGCAGGACGGATTGGAAACCTGTCTGTACAAGGCTGTAGCGGAAGATGGTGTGATGATCTCCGGCGGAGAAGCGCAGAAGATCGCGTTAGCCAGAGCTTTGTATAAGGATGCGCCGATCGTTGTATTGGATGAACCGACCGCTACATTGGATCCAATTGCGGAAGCACAGGTTTATTCCGACTTCGGCAAACTGGTAAATGAAAAAACAGCGATCTATGTCAGCCACAGATTGTCATCTTGCCGCTTCTGCGATGAGATCCTGGTATTTGATCACGGCGAGATCGTCCAGACCGACGACCACACAACACTCGTCGATAACAAAGACGGCAAATACTACGAACTCTGGAACGCCCAGGCGCAATACTACTTGTGACATAAGTTGTCATTGGGGACGGTTCATAATGAAAACTTTTTCAACAGAGCAATAGGATGGGGGATTCCTTGCAATGGGCAAAAGAGAGTGTCTAGAGGAGGTGTTAAACATGAACTATTTTATCGAAGGTATCCAGGGGGCAGGAAAAAGCACACTTGTTAACAGACTGGCAGAAAAACTGCCGCAGTATCAGGTGTTCCGGGAAGGAGATTACAATCCCGTAGAACTGGCGTGGTGCACCTATATGAATAAAGAGCAGTACGACAGTGTGTTGCAGAAATATGCACCGATCGCGGATGAGATCAAAGCCAACACCCATACGGAACAGGATAAGCGTATCGTTACCTATACCAGGATCATCACGGATATTCCGGGCTTTCATAAGGATCTGGAACAATACGAGATCTATAACGGTCGCGTGAGCAGAGAGGAATTTGAACAGGTCATTCTATCCAGATATGCGGCTTGGAACGGTGAGGAGCAGATCTTTGAATGCTCCATGTTTCAGAACATTATCGAGAGTCAGATCTTGTACTATGAGATGAGCGACGAAGAGATCCTAGCATTTTACAGGCGCCTTGCGGAAGTACTCGAAGATAAGATTTTCCGCATCGTCTATCTCGAAGTAGAAGATATTGCAGAGAGTATTAAGGTGATCCGTAAAGAGCGTGTGGATCATGACGGGAATGAGATGTGGTTTCCGCTGATGATGGCGTATATCGAGGAATGCCCATGGAGTAAGAAACATAATATCAAAGGTTTTGACGGACTGATCGCACATCTGGAACATCGAAAGCAACTGGAACTGCAGATCCTTAAGGAGATCTTTCCGGAGCAGGCGGTGATACTGAGATCGAAACAATATGATATCGAAAACATTGTCATTGGGGAGGGGAAAAATGTTAGAAAAAATGGATGACTTTTTTACGGCTCGCGTAGACGGCTATGACGAGCATATGAGAACGACGATCGAAGGAGCGGATGCGTTTTATGAATATACGGCAGCGCTATTGCCACATAACGAAAAAGCAAAGGTTCTTGATCTTGGATGCGGAACCGGTTTGGAACTGGAAGAATACTATAAGAAAAATCCGTATGCCAAAGTTACCGGGATCGATCTGACGGAAGCAATGCTTCAGGAATTGAAGGTTAAATTTCCGGACAAAGACTTAACGCTGATCTGCGGTTCGTACTTTACGGTTCCGTTTGGAGAAAGTGTATACGATGCTGCGGTGTCGGTAGAATCGTTGCATCATTTTTCGAAAGAAGAGAAGATACCGCTTTACCGGCGTTTAAAGACAGCATTGAAGCCAGGCGGATACTTTGTTCTGACGGATTATTTTGCGGAGTTGGAGGAGCAGGAAAACTTTTTCCGAAGCGAGCTGTTGCGTTTAAGGAAGGAGCAGGGACTGAAGGAAGAGGAGTTTTATCATTATGATACGCCGCTTACGGTGGAGCATGAGAAAGAAGCACTTCTTACAGTGGGATTTGCCGATGTGGAAGTTTTGAAATGCTGGGGAACAACATACACACTTAAGGTAAGAACCTGAAAAGCGAAGATGAGGAATAAGGAGAACAGAAATGAATATAAAAAAGCTGGAAGGAAAAGAACGATTCGATGCTTATATGACGGCAGTGTATTGCTTTCATATGAGAGTCGAAGATACGGAAGCAGAGCGCGAAAAATACGAAGCGGATACGAAAGAGGACTGGGGCGCCTTTGATGAGAAGGGAACATTGATGGGAAGGATCCTGAATCATAAGTACGATCTGTATTTGGACGGAAGCACAGTCAGAGCAGGAGGCATCGGGGCAGTAGCAACATTGCCGGAGTATCGTGATCATGGCGTGATCAAAGCGATCTTTCGGGAATTGTTGCCGGCAGCATACAAAGACGGAGAAGTGATCTCCACATTGTATCCGTTTAAGCATGAATTCTATCGCAAGCAGGGCTACGAGGTATTGACCGCGTGGAATACTTATTCGATGCGACCGGGACTCTTATGCCGTTATCGTTTTGACGGTGAAGTGAAGAAATGGGAGTCGGGAGACCGTGTTTCGGATTTTAAGAAGATCTACGATGTTTTGCATCGCGATTCAATCTGGCACTGGCTCGGACGGAAGAAGAGATGCAAAGTCACATGAAGGTGGACAAGCCCTACATCGACCGGAAGTTTTTTTATGTGATGAAACGTAAGGGAAAACCGCTGGTATATGTGATCTTTACAGATATAAGACACGATCCTGCAGCCATTCTGAATGTGGATGAATGTGCATGGACCTGCCGGGACGGCTTTGAGGCAATCCTAGGATTCCTGGCCAGGTTTGAAGCGGATTACGGGACGATCAAATTGAAGTTACCCAAGGGGATCGATCTGCTCCGTATCATCGAGTCACCGAATGCATACGATATCGAGAAAGAACCGAGCCAGAGTTTTATGATCCGCGTGATCAATGCAAAGAAGCTTCTGGAAATGATCCGCAAACCTGCGGACTGCGATTTTACTATCCGTATATCGGATGAGCTGATCGCTGAGAATAATGCTACCTATCGCGTGCGGGCAGATGGTGTGCGCTCTTGTAAAAAAGCAAAGGCGGACATGGAACTCAATGTGCGCACCCTGGGCCAAATGGCAGTCGGTTGCTTGAATCTTGACGAGGCGATGCTTCGGAAGGATGTCACCGTAAATGGTAATGAAGATATGCTGATGCGTGTCTTTGTAGAAAAAAATATTTTTGTGAGCGAGGAGTTTTAAGAACCGCCATCGGATGACAACTTTTGAAAAGAAGTAAAGAATGAAAGTATATTACGAAGAAGGAAAACTAAGGATACGTAGTATGATACGCGAGGATGCAAAGATCTATTATGAGATCTATCTGTCCTATGACTGGCATCCGCAGATGGAAATCTACGAAAATTATTTCAAAGATCAGGAAGAAGGAAAGCGGCTGGTATTTGTACCGGAATATGAAGGAAAGGTTGCCGGGATCTGTACGCTTTTACTGGCACCAAAGGAAGGACCTTTTGTCGGGAATGGCTGGCCGGAGATCAATGATTTCACGACCTTCTTTCACCTGCATAAGAAAGGAATCGGCAATAAGGTGCTGGATGTCGTTGAGAGTGAAGCGGCGAAGATTGCGGATCATGTGTACCTGGCTGTCGGAGTGCATTCCGGATACGGCGCTGCGCAGAGAATCTATGCGAAACGCGGCTACATCCCGGATGGCAGCGGTGTCTGGTATCAGGGAAAACAGCTGGAGCAGTATGCGCCCTGCGTGAATGATGATGACCTGCTGTTGTTTCTGGCAAAAGATTTGAAAAGAATCGAACTCAGAAAAATGGATCCGGAAGAATATAAGATATTCTATGATCGCAGTTTCAAACATCATGTGCGGGAACTGATGGAAGAAGAGCATATGTCACTCGATGAAGCAGAGAAGGAAACCGCAAATGAATTGGCGGATATGCTTCCGGACGGGCTCGGAACGGTGGATAATTATTTGATGAGCATACACCGACGCGATGATGATGCGTGGATCGGATTTATCTGGACACTTCATGAAATGACGGAAGGAGTGAAGCAAAACTTTATCTGCGATTTTGAAATTTATAAAGACTATCGCAGAAAAGGATATGCGGCGGAAACTCTGAGCCTGATGGAAAAAGCTGCCGGAGAAGCCTGCTGCGCAGAGAGTGTTCTCTTTGTGACAAAGGATAATGCGGCAGCAAATGCGCTATATGAAAAGTGCGGATATCAGTTTCTGCGAGACATGGAGTACGGCAGATATATGAAGAAAGTTTTGTGAGAAAGTATAGAGGAAAGAAAAATGGAAGAATTACAATTTGTAGTATTAAGAGACAGAAAAGAGCTGAAAGAGAAAGCGGCACAGTGGTTTCATGAGAAATGGGGTGTGCCCACGGAAGCGTATCTGGAATGTATGGATGCCTATATGAATGGAGAAACGGAATACGGCTGGTATCTGTGTTTGGATGGAGACAAGATCGTTGGTGGTCTCGGTGTGATCGAAAATGATTTTCACGACAGAAAAGACCTGACACCGAATGTCTGCGCGGTATATACGGAGGAAGAATATCGCTGCAGAGGAATCGCCGGGAAATTGCTCAATCTTGCTGTGGAAGACCAGAGAGCGCATGGAGTATCACCGTTGTGTTTTGACGGAACGGCCGATGAAGAGGAGAATCTGAAGCACGCTGAGTTATACTGGCAGAACTGGGGAAAAGATGACGGCCAGGATCCCATCGTGGAAGTGCTGGTGGACGGTGAAATTGAAGTGCTTGAGATCATGAAAGAGATAAACGCAAATCTGAAAGAGGCGTAGAGAAGATGAGTACTATTATAAGTGTTTTTACAGAGTTTATCCCTTTGACAGGGAAGAGGCAGACCAGCTGGTCCGGGCTGCTACGGAAAATATAAAAAGAGAGGAAAAGAAAAGTGAAATATAGTGAAAAGATTTCCGAACGGATGTGGAATCAGTCGGATAAAGGTGAATTGGAAGCGGAAAGAGAAAACACATTTATCGATGACATTGTGCAAAAGGCGCATATCGAAAGAGAATTGCTGCAGTCGCTGGATGGGATAGAGACAGCGTTTGACGGCGGAGCCGGATGCGGACGATTTTCCATACTGCTTGCAAAGCAGGGAGTTAAGGTTACGCATTTTGATATCTCTCAGCCGATGATCGATAAGGCAAAAGAATTAGCTGAGAGGGAAGGTGTAATTGACCGCATTACATTCGTAAAAGGAGCTTTAGAGGATCTGTCTGCATATGCAGACCGTTCCTTTGATCTGGTGATGTCATTTGATTCGCCGATCTCCTATACCTATCCGGATCAGGAAAAAGTAATCGGAGAACTGGTCAGGATCGCAAAAAAGCGTATCATGATCAGTGTATCCAGCCGGCTGGGAGCGCTGCCTTATATGGCAAATCCGGTGCAGAAGAATCAGTTCATCCTGGATCAGGACAGCAAAGATCCCTGGGTGCAGTGGTGCATCAGCGCACGTGAACAGATGATAGAAAACTTTTCATTCAATAAAGAGAACGTGCTAAAAGCGTATGAGAGCGGCCTTTTGAGTGATCCGGACGAAGCAAAAGAGGCATACGACCGCGGAGAGACACCGTGGAGTATCTCCTATCATTTTATGCCGGATGAACTGGAAAACATACTGAAAAAGAACGACGTAAAGAATATCCGACTGGCAGGACCGGGCGCATACGCAAGGACGATCCCAAATGAAATACTGGTGAAGATCGTAAAGGATCCGGCGCAGAGAAAAGATTTTCTGGAATTCTGCCATCAATATGACAGTAATCCGTATGTATGCGGTATGGGAAAGGATAATCTGTTTGCAAAAGGAGAAGTCTGAAGAGTAAGAGGATAGAAAGATGGAGAAAAAAATAAGGGATTATGAAATAACGGAACTTCCCAAAGAAGAGTGGAAAGGGACGCGGATCTATCTGGATTATACGACGGAAGAATACTATGATGTGGAACTGACGGAGGACGACAATGGGTTCAAAGCGGAGATGCGGAAGAAGCGTTTTGAGACGCCTTTTGTACATAAGGAACACGGCGATTTCCCCGATGTCTTGTTTCCGGATTACTGGGAAGGGGCGCAGGTATTTGGTATTGTAAGTGAAGAAAACGGGAAGAAGGAAATACTTGCCTGCGTTGAGATCTGCCCGGAGGAGTGGAGCAATCGTATGATGGTAACGGAAATGTGGGTTTCCAAAAAGCTTCGCAGACAGGGCATCGCAACGGCGCTCATGAACATTGCCAAGGAGAAAGCGAAGGAGCAGGGCAGGCGGGCAGTCATTTTGGAAACACAGTCCTGCAATGTCGGGGCAATCGCATTTTACCGCAGTCAGGGATTCCGTCTGATCGGATTTGATACCTGTTGCTATACCAACAAAGATATCGAGAAGCGGGAAGTACGTTTTAATATGGGATACTTTCCCGAAGAGCATGAAGAAAGAGGTGGAGAAAAATGATAAGGACAAAACAATTTCAGATATTAACGGATATAGAACTGGTATGGAAACTGATGACCGATGTATATGATCACGAGGAGAGTAACGGTCCGGCAGCGCCCTTCTTTGAGTATGCGGTGACATCGCCGTGGCAGGACAAGGACTATCTTCGCCTAAACCGTTTCTGGCTGGACGGGGATCTGCCGGTAGGTTTTGTTTTTTACGAGAATCCGGTATCTTCGCTGTATTTTGTACTGCGTCCCGGATATGAGCAGCTGGCAGGAGAGATGATCGAATATGCAGAAAGCGCCTATCCGAAATTTGAGGAGCCGCTGGAGTTGGTATTTATTAGTACACAGAAGGCGTTGATCGAAGCGGCAAAAGAAAGAGGATACCGGGTTGCTTATGAGGAGCCGGAACATTACTTTGATTTTCGAGAAGGAAAACTGGAGCATCCGTTACCGGAAGGCTATCATTTTGTAATACCGGAAGAGTCCGATCCTTTGAAAGTTGCAAAATGCCTTTGGGATGGGTTTAACCGCTGGGAACTCGGTGAGTTTAAGGACTGGGATATCCCACAGAAAAACGACGGCAG
>JAFXQR010000186.1 GCA_017526985.1 Lachnospiraceae bacterium | reverse complement strand
TCGTTGTGGGTAAGGTAGAATCGATCGAGCGTCATCCGGATGCGGATAAACTGGTGATCTGCCAGGTCAATGTAGGAAGCGAGACGCTGCAGATCGTAACCGGTGCTCCGAATGTGGTTGTTGGCGCGCTGGTACCGGTGGTACTGGACGGTGGCAAAGTGGCCGGCGGACATGACGGTGGACCTCTTCCGGAAGACGGTATTCCTATCAAAGCGGGTAAATTGCGTGGTGTAGAGTCTTACGGTATGATGTGCTCTATCGAAGAACTGGGCAGTGACCGCAATTTCTATCCGGAAGCTCCGGAAGGCGGTATCTATATCTTTAAAGAGGGCAGCGTGCAGCCGGGTGACGATGCGGTAGCGGCACTGGGACTCAGAGATACCGTATTTGAATATGAGATCACTTCCAACCGTGTGGATTGCTATTCGATCCTGGGTATCGCAAGAGAAGTAGCAGCGACCTTCCGCAAGCCTTTTGTTCCGCCTGTGGTAACTGTGACGGATAACGGCGAAAAGGCATCTGATTATATTTCCGTAGAAGTAAAGGATACCGATCTGTGTACGCGTTACTGCGCAAGAGTCTGCAAGAATATCAAGATCGGACCGTCTCCGGAATGGATGCAGAGACGACTGGCTGCCAGCGGCATCCGTCCGATCAACAACCTGGTAGATATCACCAACTATGTGATGGAAGAATATGGTCAGCCGATGCATGCCTTTGATCTGGATACCATTGCCGGTAAGAAGATCATTGTGCGCCGTGCACAGGATGGCGATAAATTTATGACACTGGATGGTGTAGAGCGCACCCTGGACAGTGAAGTACTGATGATCTGCGATGCGGAGAAAGAGATCGGTATCGCAGGTATCATGGGTGGCGAGAATTCCAAGATCACGGATGATGTGAAGACCGTGCTGTTTGAAGCGGCAACCTTTAACGGCCCGAACATCCGTAAGAGCGCAAAACGTATCGGTCTGCGTACCGATGCTTCCGGCAAGTTTGAAAAAGGTCTGGATCCGAAGAACGCGCTGGATGCCATTAACCGTGCGTGCCAGCTGATCGAAGAGCTGGGCTGCGGTGAAGCGGTCGGCGGTGTCGTAGATGTATGCGAACCGATCAAAGACGAGGTGGAACTGCCCTTCAAGCCGGAGAAATACAATAACCTGTTGGGAACCGATATCAGTGCGGAAGAGATGCTTGGCTATTTCAAACCGCTGGAGATCACTTACAACAAAGAGACCAATATGCTGCATATCCCGTCCTTCCGTCAGGATCTGCTGGGCCAGGCGGATATCGCGGAAGAAGTGGCGCGTTTCTATGGTTATGACAAGATCCCGGTAACGCTGCCGGGCGGTGAGAGCATGCAGGGCGGACTGTCCTATCAGATGCGTATCGAGAAGAAAGCACAGGAGATTGCCGAGTACTGTGGTTTCTCCCAGGGTATGACATATTCCTTCGAAAGCCCGAAGGTATTTGATAAGCTGCTGGTCGCTAAAGATGATCCGGCAAGAAAAGCCATCACCATTTCCAATCCTCTGGGTGAGGACTTCTCGATCATGCGTACCCTGCCGCTGCATGGTATGCTGACCAGTCTGGCAACGAACTATAACCGTCGCAATAAAGATGTGCGTCTGTACGAACTGGCAAATGTATATCTGCCGAAGAGCCTGCCACTGACCGAACTGCCGGATGAGCGTAAGATGCTGACACTGGGCTTTTACGGAGAGGGCGACTTCTTTACCTTAAAGGGTGTGGTGGAAGCTTTCTTAGAGAGCGTTGGTATGAAGGAGCAGCCGGAATATGATCCGAAGGCAGCAAGAAACTATCTGCATCCGGGACGCCAGGCAGCCATCTCTTACAATGGCACGGAGATCGGTTATCTGGGTGAAGTACATCCGGCAGTATGCGCAAACTATGATATGAAGGCCAGAGCTTATGTGGCAGTGCTGGATATCCCGTCGATCGTTCCGTTTACGACCTTTGACCGCAAGTACAGCGGTATCGCGAAGTTCCCGGCGGTGACCCGTGACATCTCCATGGTGGTACCGAAGAATGTGCTGGCAGGCGATATCGAGAAGATGATCCGTCAGCGCGGCGGCAAGAAGCTGGAAAGCCTGAAACTGTTCGATATCTATGAAGGCGGACAGATCAAGGCAGGCTATAAGTCTCTGGCGTATGCTTTGGTATTCCGTGATATGGAAAAGACTCTGGCGGATGATGAAGTGAATGCTGCTATGAAGAAGATCTTAAACGGTCTGGAGAGCATGGGCATTGAGTTGCGTTCCTGATCTGACAGACAGTAAACAATGATAGGAATTGAATCACGATCATGATGACAAAATCGGATTATTATTATGACCTGCCGCAGGAGCTGATCGCGCAGGATCCTCTGGAGGATCGCAGCAGTTCCCGACTGATGGTGGTAGACCGCAAAAGCGGCAGTGTCACACATAAGCATTTTTATGAGCTGGGCAGTTACCTGAAAGAGGGTGACTGCCTGGTCTTTAATGATACCCGTGTGATCCCGGCCAGACTGCTGGGGCTGAAAAAAGATACGGGTGCGGCAGTAGAGATCCTGCTTTTGAAGCGGAATGCGGATGATGTATGGGAGTGTCTGGTCAAACCCGGGAAAAAGCTGCGTGTGGGCGCGGAAGTAGTCTTTGGGGTAACGGAAGGGGACGGCAACGCGCCGCTTTCGGCTGTGATCACGGAAGTATTACCGGATGGCAACCGCCTGGTGAAGTTTTATTATCAGGGAATCTGGGAAGAAGTGCTGGATGCGCTGGGAGAGATGCCGCTGCCGCCGTATATCACGCATAAACTGCCCAGAGAGAACCGGGAACGCTATCAGACAGTCTATGCGAAGCATGAAGGTTCTGCAGCGGCACCGACCGCAGGACTGCATTTTACCAAAGAACTAATGGCTTCTTTAGAGGCACAGGGGATCCGCAGCGCCTATGTGACGCTGCATGTGGGGCTGGGCACATTCCGGCCGGTCAAGGAAGAGAACATCCTCGATCATCATATGCATACCGAAAGCTGCAGGATCGATGAAGAGACAGCGAAAACGATCAATGACACCCGTGCACAGGGGGGACGGATCATCTGTGTGGGCACCACCTCTGTGCGTACCCTGGAGAGTTTTGCAGATGCGCAGGGCATCGTGCATACCGGCGAAAAGGAAACGGATATCTTTATCTATCCGGGATATCAGTTCAAGGCAGTAGACGGACTGGTAACGAACTTTCATCTGCCGGAATCGACCCTGCTGATGCTGGTATCGGCCTTTGCAGGGAGGGAGCATGTCCTGGCGGCCTATGCGGAAGCGGTGAAAGAACGCTATCGTTTCTTTAGTTTCGGGGATGCCATGCTTTTGATCTAAAGACGGATCTTTCTTTGAGGATGCAACAGCTTGCAGATATTATGTAAATATGATATGATGATGTTTACTATCATTTCCCCTAAGGAAAGGAAAATGGTTCTTCTATGAAAACAGCAGTTGTAACAGATTCCAACAGTGGTATTTTCGGAGATGAAGCTAGAGAACTGGGCATCCATGTGATCCCTATGCCGGTCATCATTGATGATCATACCTACTTTGAAAATGAAGATATTACCCAGAAAGAGTTTTTTGACGCGCTCATAGGAAATCGAAAGGTGACTTCCTCCCAGCCGTCCCCGCAATCCATTATGGATGTATGGGAGCTGGTATTGGACAGTGCAGATGAGGTGATCTATATCCCTATGTCCAGCGGTTTATCCGGTTCCTATCAGACTGCTGCGATGCTGTCAGAGGAGTACGACGGACGAGTTGCGGTAGCGGACAATCACAGGATCTCCGTTACATTGCGCCAGTCGGTGATGCAGGCTTGCAAGCTGGCCGATGACGGATTGAGTGCTGATGAGATCAAAACGAGACTGGAAGAAGATGCGTATAAATCATGCGTGTTTCTGACGGTAGAGACTCTGGAGTATTTTAAGCGTACCGGGCGTGTAACGCCTGCAGCTGCGGCTCTGGGAAATCTGTTGGGGATCAAGCCGGTATTGGTCACCCGGGGTGAGAAATTTGATACCTATCAGAAAGTGCGCGGGGTCGAGAAATCCAGACAGGGTGTGATCGATGCGCTGAAAAAAGAAGTGGAAACGGCCTACGCAAACTACAAACCGGAGGAGCTCAGCATCTACAGTGCAGGTTCGTTTTTGGATCCGGCAGATGCGGAGAAATGGAAGAATCAGGTGGCAGAAGCGTTTCCGGGATATCATGTACAATATGACCCGTTGTCACTCAGCATCTCCTGCCATACAGGACCGAATGCGGCAGGCGCTGCAGTGGCCTTGGCACCCGGAGTATAACGATAACAAAAAAACAGGGGTTGTCCCTGTTTTTTTGATGTTCTGATACAATGTGAATGGAATCATAGCTCTGCGAAAGAGCAGATTCGTTACAGGATCACCCGGTAATCGTGTTTCTTCAGTACCGGGATCGCGGCTTTCATATCATCCTCGGTATCAAACAGAATGCAGAGAGCGCCTTCTGCCTGCTCGCGGTTGTGTACGATACCGATGTTCTTGATGTTGATCGCCTTGGTTGCCAAAAGAGTAGCGACCATGGCAATCTCACCGGCTTCGTCCGGGATATCCACAAACAGACGATATTCCTTTTCAATAGCACCGGTACGGCGGTCGCTCATGGAGCTGCGATAAGCGCCGGATTCTTTGAATAAAGTATTGATCTCGGGAAAAGCTTCGTTGGTAAGCGTTTTTTTGATGTCAGTCAGTTTATCGATATAGCGTTGCAATAATAAAGAGATGTTTTCTGTATTGCTGCGGCAGATATTTTCCCACATAGAGGGATCGGAAGAAGCAATACGAGTGATATCCTTGAAACCGCCGGCAGCGATGGTCTTCATAAACTGCGCATCGTTATCCTCGGTTTTGACCAGATCCACCAAAGCAGCAGCAATCAGATGCGGTACATGGCTGATGGCTGCCGTTGCATAGTCATGATAGACTGGATCTGATAAAAGCGGCAGAGCACGCAGATCTTTGACCAAAGCGGTAAACTGTTCGGTGTATTCTTTTCTGGTCTCTTTAGACGGTGTCAGGATATAATAGGCATTTTCCAGGATCATGGCATCCGCGCTGACATATCCAGTCGTTTCGCGTCCGGTCATAGGATGACCGCCGAGAAACTGCTCGGAGAGTCCAAGAGCCTCTGCGCATTCCTGGATATCGTGTTTTACCGAACCGACATCCGTGATCAGTGTATCTTTATCAACCAGCGAAGCGATGGTCTTTAAATTTTCCAGATTGGTACCCGTAGGAGCACATAGCAAGATCACATCGGCACCGGAAAGATTCGAGGTCAGACTCTCGGCAATGGCATTCAGTGTACCGTCCGCCACCGCGGGTTCCAGATTTTCCTTATGTCTGGCGTATGCGATGATCTTAGCATCCGGCTGTGCTGCACGGATCCCCTTGGCGATAGAACCGCCGATGAGGCCGAAGCCCAGAAATAAATAGTTGTTAAAGTCATATGTTTTCATAACTGCAATCTTAACATGTGGGAATCCATTTCGCAAGAAGGAATCGATAAATTCGTATTTGTAGGGCTGTCGATCACCTCACGGAAGGCACCTTGCCTTCCCCTTGAGGGGAAGGTGGCGCGCCAGCGCCGGATGAGGTGGACTCTGGCCTGCCGTAGTCTCCGCCAAGTCGCCGGGCAGTAAAGACAGTTTTCGAGCTG
>JAFXQR010000019.1 GCA_017526985.1 Lachnospiraceae bacterium | reverse complement strand
TTGCGAAGGCACAGCGAGAAAACTGTCTTTACTGCCCGGCGACTTGGCGGAGACTACGGCAGGCCAGAGTCCACCTCATCCGGCGCTGGCGCGCCACCTTCCCCTCAAGGGGAAGGCAAGATGCCTTCCGTGAGGTGATCGCCAGCCCTACAAATACGAATTTGCCAAATAGAGGCATTTGTGATAAGATATGCAAATATAAGAAAACATGCAAAACAAGGGGGCAGAACCATGGATATTAAAGCTAAGATCGATGAGATCGTAAACAAAGTAAAGAGTGATCCGACACTGATGGCTTCTTTCCAGAAGGATCCGGTAAAGACCGTGGAGAAGGTTGCGGGCGTGGATATCCCGGATGATGTGGAGAAACAGCTGGTAAGCGGAGTGAAAGCTGCTTTGACGACGGATAAGCTGGCAGGCGCTGCGGACGCACTCAAAAAGTTGTTCTAGGATTTTGTGCAGAGGAATGGAGATAAGCCGCCCGGCATCGGAGCGGCTTCTTTCTTAGATATTAAGGCTGGAAAGTTTGATTGGATTAGATTATGAAGTTTGTTATACAGGTGGTAACGGAAGGCAGCGTCACGGTATCGGGGCGGCTGAACGGACAGATTGGCAAGGGCTTTGTGGTGCTGATCGGTGTGGGACAGGACGATAATAAAGAGATCGCCGATAAGATGGTCAAAAAGCTGTTGGGATTGCGTATCTTTAAGGATGAAAATGGCAAGACCAACCGCTCCCTTCAGGATGTAGGTGGCGGATTGCTGCTGATCTCGCAGTTTACCCTGTATGCGGATTGCAGACATGGCAATCGCCCGAGCTTTGTCAATGCCGGGGCGCCGGATATGGCGAAGGAACTGTATGAGTACATTATAGAGAAGTGTAAGGCGGAAGTGCCTGTAGTGGAGCAGGGAGAATTTGGTGGGGATATGCAGGTGAGTCTGGTGAACGACGGGCCGTTTACGATACTGCTGGATTCCAATGATCTGAAGTAAATACGCAGTATAAAAGATGGGGTTAAGATCGAATGAGTGAATTCTACGAGGTAAAGTGTTTCAAAGAACTGCCGGATGCGCATAAGATCGCGGTTCCGGTTCCGGGTTCCAAATCCATTACCAACCGGGCATTGCTGCTGGCGGCGATGGCGGAGGGGACCAGTGTGCTGCGCGGCTGTATGGCCAGCGAAGATGCTAAACATTTCCTGGAGTGCATTCATACCCTGGGGTTCCCGGTGTCGGTAGCGCCGGCTTCCGCGGAACTGGGGCAGGAGATTTCCATCAATAAGGATATCACCATCACCGGTTTTGGAGGTAATATCCCTGTGAAAAAAGCGGAGATCTATGTAGGGAGTGCAGGCACGGCAGCGCGTTTTCTGGTGGCGATGCTGGCATTGTCCGATGGGGAATATATCGTGCGTTCTTCGGAGCAGATGCAGAAACGGCCTATGCAGCCATTGATCGATGCACTGCAGGATGCCGGGGCTGTGGTGGTGTGCATGGAGGAAGCGGGACATTTTCCTATGAAGATCTTCGGCCGGGAACTGATCCGGATGAAGACCGAACAGGGAGAGGTACCGGCGGAGGAGACGATCCGCTTCAAAGTCAATATCGACCAGAGCTCACAGTTTCTCAGTGCGCTGCTGATCGCGGCAGGCACCATGAAGCAGCCGGTGGAGATTGAGGTAGAGGGATCCCACGGATTAAGCTATGTGGAAATGACTGCGCAGATGCTGGAACACTTTGGCATCGAAGTGGAAAAAACAGAAAATGACGGAAAACTTGCATATAAACTGCCCGGAAATCAGGCGTATCGGGCGGGAACCTATGATGTGGAGGCGGATATGTCTGCTGCTGCATATTTTTATGCATTAGCGGCCATACTGGGGGCCCGCATTTCGGTGAACGGTGTGCGCAGAAATATGTTGCAGGGAGATACTGCATTTCTGAAGGTGCTGGAGCAGATGGGCTGCATCATTTCCGGTGGTGTTTTCGGCCAGGATCTGTGCGTGGCCGGACCGAATAACGGAAGATTAAAGGGAAATTATACATTTGATATGTCGGCATTTTCAGACCAGGCTCTGACTCTGGCGGCGATCGCTCCATACGCGGACGGACCGATCACCATCACCGGGATCGATCACATCCGGCTGCAGGAGTGTGACCGTATCAAGGCGATCGTAGAGAATTTGTCGGCACTCGGGGTTACGGTGGAGGAACACGATAATCAGGTGACAATACATCCTTGTGCGATGCATGGGGCGGAATTACAGACCTATGAAGATCATCGTGTGGCTATGGCCTTTGCCCTTTGCGGTTTGCGGACGGAGGGGGTAAAGATCCTGGATCCGGATTGCTGCAAAAAGACTTTTGCGGAATATTTTACGATCCTGGACAGCGTGATCGCCAAACTGCAGAAAAAGTAATTTGAATATTCAAAAATCATAGGAAAAACAGTAAACAGAAATCAAAGACCGTCACATTCGGAGAGGATTTTTCGGATGTGACGGTTTTTCTTGACAAAAACAGGAAAGTGACTAGAATAGAAAATGATTTTCAATTTTGAATTGTGAGGCAGTATCGGTAATGGCATTGCTTTCGGCGGAAAAACTGGATCTGGGCTATGAAGGCCAGACGATCGTGAAAGGATTGGACTTCTCTGTGAATGCAGGGGATTATCTTTGCATTGTGGGAGAGAACGGTGCCGGAAAGAGCACACTGATGAAAACACTGCTTGGACTGACGCCTCCCATGGGCGGGAAAGTGGTACTGGGGGATGATCTGAAGCGCAGCGAGATCGCATATTTACCGCAGCAGACCATTGTGCAGAAGGACTTTCCGGCATCTGTGCGGGAGATCGTACTTTCGGGATGTCAGAGCCGTGCGGGGCTGCGTCCGTTTTACAATAAAGAAGAGAAACAGCTGGCGGCGGAAAATATGGAGCGTATGGGGATCACGGATCTGGCGAAACGCTGTTACCGTGACCTGTCCGGAGGACAGCAACAGAGAGTGCTGCTTGCGAGAGCGCTTTGCGCGGCCAGAAAACTGCTCCTTTTGGATGAGCCGGTATCGGGGCTGGATCCGAGAGTCACTCTGGAAATGTACGAACTGATCGAGCAGCTCAATCAGGAAGGGATCACCGTGATCATGATATCCCACGATATCGATGCTGCCGTGCAGTATGCGACACATGTCCTGCATGTCGGCAAGCACATCTTTTTCGGAACCAGAGAAGAATACTTAAAGAGTGATGCCGGTCGCTATTTTGTTTCTCTTGAAAAAGAAGAGACGACAGGAGGTGCGCAGTAATGTATACCTTATCGGATTATCTGCAGCAATCCTTTGTCATCAAGGCGCTCATAGTAGGCGTTCTTACGGCACTCTGTTCTTCACTGCTTGGGGTGACGCTGGTGCTGAAACGCTTTTCTTTTATCGGTGACGGTTTGTCACATGTGGCTTTTGGAGCTATGGCGATCGCGGCGGTCTGCAAAGTGAGCAACAATATGATCATTGTGCTGCCTCTGACCATGATCAGCGCGATCCTGTTGCTGCGGACCGGACAGAACACAAAGATCAAAGGTGATGCAGCCATTGCGATGATCTCTGTCGGGGCGCTGGCCTTTGGTTATCTTCTGATGAATGTGTTTAAGGCTTCGCCGAATCTTTCGGGAGATGTGTGTACCACGCTGTTTGGCTCCACATCCATACTGACCCTGCAGGATTGGGAGGTATGGCTGTGTATTGCGCTTTCGATCGTGGTGGTCGTGGTATTTGTGCTGTTTTATCACAAGATCTTTGCGGTCACCTTTGATGAAAATTTTGCCCGGGCAGCAGGTACCAATGTGAATGCCTATAATCTGCTGATCGCGGTAGTGATCGCGGTGATCATTGTGCTGGCCATGAATCTGGTGGGATCGTTATTGATCTCGGCACTGGTCATCTTTCCGGCGCTGTCAGCCATGCGTGTTTTCGGCAGTTTCCGCTCGGTGACCATCTGCTCGGCGATCTTGTCGGTGTTATGTGCATTCTCCGGCATGATCACATCTATTCTGGCAGGTACGCCCGTGGGATCCACCATTGTGGCAGTGGATGTGGCAGTATTTGTAGTATGCTCTTTGATCGGGGTAGCGAAAAGAGGTGCAGTAAAGTGAAAAGAAAGATTTTTTACGGAATGGTGCTGGCGGTAATGTTGACTGCGTGTGGCAACGATACTGCGGCGGCGAGCCGGGCAAACGGTAACAATGCAAACAGTGTGGAAGCGGTTTTGCAGCAGCAGATGGCGGATGCGACGCAGCAGCCGGAACCCACGGTGGAGATCGTGGTGGACAATCCGTCGGAAGATGCGCAGAACGGCAATGATACAGAGGCGCTGTATGAGCTGACCGGCGATCCGGATCCTGCGGTGGATGTGGATCTGACGGTGATGAACAGCAATATGGTCTATGCGGAAGTCTATAATATGATGGTGCAGCCGACGGAGTACATTGGTAAATCCATCAAAATGCGCGGTTCTTATAATGTTTTTGAAGATGAAGCTACGCATCAGATCTATTACACCTGTATCATTCAGGACGCAATGGCATGCTGTGCCCAGGGGATCGAATTTGTTCCTGAGGATCTGGATGCTTTCCGGGCAGCTGGCTATGCATCCGGAGATGAGATCACGGTGGAGGGTGAGTTTCAGATCTATCCGGATGGAGAGTATATGTACGCAGTGTTGGTGGACACGCAGATCCTTTGATCTGCGTGTTTTGCCTTATAGAAAATTGCTCTGCAATTTCCTATGGCAAAACCCTCCGGGGGATGTTTTTCATTTTTCGTTTTGACATTTCTCGATTTCTGCATATTATCTGTGATTCCTTGACGAATCGATTATCGTATCGTAATCTGAAATTATCTTAAAAAGTGACAGAGGGGTTGGGTAAAAGATTTGGAATTACGGGAATTTTTTCGGGAGCATCCGCAGGTTGCCGTTGCGTTTTCCGGAGGGGTGGATTCGGCATATCTGTTATATGCGGCGCTGCAGTATGCGGAGCGCGTAGGGGCCTACTATGTATCGTCGGAGTTTCAGCCGGCGTTTGAGCGGGCGGATGCGGAGAGGCTGGCGGAGCAGCTCGGCGCAGACTTGAAAATATTGCAGGTACAGGCACTGCAGATCCCGAAGGTGCGGGAAAATCCGGCAAACCGATGCTATTACTGCAAGCAGGGAATCTTCGGGACGATACGGGAAGCTGCATATGCCGATGGATTTACGGTGCTGCTGGACGGGACCAATGCTTCGGATGATGCGGCGGACCGGCCGGGGATGCAGGCATTGAAAGAACTGCAGGTGTGCTCGCCGCTTCGGGAGTGTGGTCTGACCAAGGCGCAGATCCGGGATCTTTCAAAAGAAGCAGGGCTCTTTACCTGGGATAAGCCGGCCTATGCCTGTCTGGCCACCAGGATCCCGACAGGGGAAGTGATCACCAAAGAGAAACTGGAGGCAACGGAAAAGGCGGAAACTTATCTGTTTTCCTTGGGCTTTCGGGATTTCCGGGTGAGATCCAAAGAAGGCGTGGCAAAGATCCAGCTGCCGGAGGCGCAATGGAGCCTGCTTGCGGGACACAGAACGGAGATCCTGGCCGAGTTGAAAAAGTATTACACATCGGTTACACTGGATCTGGAAGTAAGATAAAGGATAGACTGGGCTTCTCAGGGAAGTTGTCGGATGCGAGGAAGAAATATGGGCGAAGATACACGGGAAATTTTAGAGGGGATCAAAAGCGGAGACATTTCTGTTGATGAAGCGCTTTTGAAATTAAAGATCCAACCCTTTGAGGATATCGGATATGCCAAGGTGGATATGCACCGGAAACTCCGGCAGGGGGTAGCAGAGGTGATCTACGGCGCAGGAAAGACGCCGGAGCAGATCCTCGGTATCATTGATGTGATGAAAAGCCACGGACAAAAAACGATCCTGATCACCAGACTGTCCAAAGAGCGGGCAGGGATCATTGAACGACAGCAGCCGATGAGGTATTTTGAAGAGGCAAGATGCGGCGTGATCGGAGAGATCCCTATGGCTGACGGTCTGGGAAAGATCGTCGTAGCTACCGGTGGTACCAGTGATGTGCCGGTAGCGGAGGAAGCGGCTGTAACAGCAACGGTTCTGGGTAATGAAGTGGTCCGTTTGTATGATGTGGGGGTTGCCGGATTGCACCGCACGCTGGCTCATTTGGAGGATATCATGAATGCCAATGTGATCATTGCCATTGCCGGGATGGAAGGTGCGCTGGCCAGTGTGATCGGAGGTCTTGCAGACTGCCCTGTGATCGCGGTACCTACCAGTGTAGGTTATGGGGCATCCTTTGGGGGGCTTTCCGCGCTGTTGTCCATGCTCAATTCCTGTGCCAGCGGCGTTTCGGTGGTCAATATCGACAACGGTTTCGGGGCGGGCTATTTGGCGAGTATGATCAATCATCCGAAAAAGAACCGGAATAAGGATTAAGAAACTCAATTAAGAAATTCAATTAAGAATTAGTTAAGAAACATAAAAGGATCAGGTTAAGACTTCTGTGGTCGGCTGTTGTATAGTATCATCAGCAATAGGCCACAGAAGTCTTTATTTTTGAGGAGATACGGATTATGAAAAACAATGGTATGATGAGAACGATGCTGGCAGCAGGCGTGGTATGGATGGCGGTACTGACTACCGGCTGCGGAAAGGAAGAAGGGATCTCTTCCGGTATGATCACAACCCTCTCCACCGGTGATTTCCGTGAGAAGTTCAATGCGGACGGTACCGTGGAATGCGCGGAGCCGCATTATGTATATTCAAGCCTGAGCCTTCCGGTAAAGGATGTGCTGGTAAAGGAAGGGGATCATGTGCAGGCCGGAGATCTGCTCTGTGTGCTGGATACCGAGTCTATTGAAAAAGAGATCGCGCTGCAGCAGGCTTCTATGGATGTGACACAGAAGAATGCATCTACCAATGTCTCGGCGGCAAGACGCGAGTATAATACCTATGTGGAAGGTATCAATAACGGTACGGATTCCAACCTGGTGGCGGCGATGGCCAATGCGGAGCAGGCAAGAGAACTCTGTGAAGCAGCGCAGATCCGGTATGCAAACTATAAGGAGTCCGTGAATCTGGGAATGGATCCGACGATCACGGCAGCGGATCAGGCAGTGAGATCGGCAGCCACTTCCATTCAGCAGGCACAGTCCCTGCAGTATGAAATGGAGGGCAAGGATTATGTGACAGAAGTGCAGAAGGAACAGGCGGAGGATGCGGTAGACAGTGCCCAGCTGGCTTATGCGCAGGCAATTCAGCGCAGGGAGAACATAGCGCGTCAAAGCGATCTGCAGCTGGCGGCTTATGCAAAGGATGTGGATGATGCGATGGAACATTACCTGAGTGCCGTGGCTGCGTATCAGGCAACGGTACGTAATCTGGAAAACGCAAAGCAGGCCAGCGCGGATGCCATCAGCCTGGCAATGCGCTCCGGGGATGTGAGTGTGGAAGAACTGCGTTTGGCACAGCTGCAGGAAAATCTGCTGGATGCACAGATCCTGGCAGAAGCATCCGGGACCATTACAGCCGTAAATGTCAAAGAAGGAGAAAACTCCACCGGTGTGCTCTTTGTGATCGAGGATACCTCTGATCTGGTTCTGACCGCCAGAGTATCGGAAAAGAATATCAACCAGGTAGATCGGGGAATGGTTGCGGATGTAACGACCAAATCGGATAACTCTGATGTTTACGAAGGCAGGGTAACGCAGATTTCCGAAACGGCATACAAGAATGCGGCGGGTGAGACAGATACTACCGGCAAAGATGCGGATTACAAGGTGACACTGGATATCACCGAGCCGGACAGCCGGATCCGCGTGGGTATGAATGCGAAAGTATCTTTTGTGTCTTATGAATGCAGAGGCTGTCTGACCGTTCCGAACGAAGCAGTATATACGGATGAAAACGGAGAGAGTTACATCCTGACGGTTACCATGGGCGAAGAAGGTGGTACAATAGGGACGGAAAAGATCTCTGTCATCTACAAAGGTAAGCGTGAAAGTGTTGTGGAAGGTGATGGGATCGCTGACGGCACACAGGTCATTATTGATGGCGTGACTTATCAGGATCTGGCAGGACAGACAGTGAAAATATTATAAGAATAAGGGAAACAAAATGGAAAAAGTAAAAATACTGACAGCAAAGGATCTATCCAAGACCTTTTCGAACGAATCCGTGCAACAGCATGTATTGGAAAATCTGAATCTGGATATCTATAAGGGAGATTTCACCGTCGTGATGGGCAACTCCGGATCCGGTAAGAGCACACTGCTCTATGCGCTCTCCGGGATGGACCGGCCGACGCTGGGAACGATCACCTACTATGTGGACGATCCGAAGAAAAAGAAAGGTGCGGACGGCATCGAGATCTCAAAGTATTCCAATGATAAACTGGCACTGTTTCGCAGAAACCACGCGGGCTTTGTGTTCCAGCAGAATTATTTGAACGATTCCATGAGCGCGCTGGATAATGTGATGATCAGCGGACTGTTAAAATCCAAAAACCGCAGGGAATTGGCGAAACGCGCAAAGGAACTGCTGGGGCGCGTGGAGATCAGCGAGTCGGATGCGAGAAAATTTCCGTCGCAGCTCTCCGGTGGCATGCAGCAGCGTGTCGCGGTAGTACGAGGCGTGATCAACCGGCCGGAGGTGCTCTTTGCGGATGAGCCGACGGGAGCACTGAATTCACAGAATACCACCAATGTGCTGGACATTTTTACGGAGCTGAACCAGGACGGCCAGAGTATCGTGATGGTCACCCATACGGTGGCGGCAGCGGAACGCGGTAACCGCATCATCTATCTGGCAGACGGCGTGATCTCGGACATCTGTGATCTGGGACCGTATATCGGTGATTATAAGGATGAGAGCAATCCGGACATGGAGCAGGCAAAAGAACGGCACAGGAAGCTGAAAGATTTCCTGCAGGCACAAGGCTGGTAAACTATAGAGGAAGAACATGTATCGATTATTTGTTATTGCAAAAAATAATATGAAAAAGCAGAAGGGCGATATGATCACCTTCCTGATCCTGACCTTTCTGGCGGCACTGATGCTTTTTGACTGCGTATCTTCTATGACCGGGATCGGGAAGGTGCTGGATGCGAAATTTGAGGAGATCAACGGCGCGGATGTGATGCTTTATACGCACGATAGTACGGCTGCCCGTCGTATCTCGGAGAAGGTGTTTGAAGAAAACGAGCATATTGCCGAGTATGAAGTGACACCGCAGCTGGATATGGTAGCAAAATTTCGCAAAAAGGGTGAGAGGGATTTCAATTCCTACAATTTTTTCATAGAGGCTTTTGATGAAGAAAAGCGCATTATGAATATTGAAAGACCGGAGCGGCATCTGCTCCCGAGTGAAGTGCTCATTCCCTACAATATGAAGGGCATCTTTGACATAGGGGATGTACTGCAGCTGAAGCTGGAGGATGAGGTCTATGATTTCACCGTGGCCGGTTATCTGCAGGATCCGTATTTTTGCTCGACCATAAATATCTCGGTGTACTGCATCTGCCTGGACCGGGATGTGATGGAGGAACTGGCGGATGCGCATCCGAATCTGGTGACGCGGGAGAATATTTTTAAAGGCCGTCTCAGCGCGGCAGACAGGAAAGCCGGGTATCTGACATCGGAGCTGGAAAAAGAGGTCGAGGATGCTTATAAAGAGGAGCGTGCCAAATATACCGGGGAAGGAAGCTTTGGCTATACACTGATCAACTGGGAGATGATGAAGAGCGGATCCTCGTTCCTTCCGATGATCATCATCGCGTTGATCCTGATCTTTGCAGTGTTGATCCTGGCGATCGCTATCGTGATCATCTCTTTCAGCATAGGAAATTTTATCCGAAAAAACATGAAAAATACCGGAATCCTGGAAGCCTGCGGATATACGGTGAGTGAGCTGCGTTGGGCGCTTACGCTGCAGATCGCCATTGTGGCACTGGTAGGCAGCATTCTGGGCATTGCAGTGGGGATTGCGACATTTGCTTCGTTCGGCAATATCATCAGTCTGGTGCTGGGCTTGTCCTGGAACCAGCCGGCGGATTATTTGATCGCAGCAGGGACGGTGCTTGGTATCGTATTGCTGATCGTACTGGTGGCCCGAATGGCCAGCCGCTCTTATAAAAAAACAAGTGTACTGGATGCGCTGCGAGGCGGGATCAATACACACAATTTCCGGAAGAATTTCTTTCCTTTTGAAAAGAGTCCGTTTCCCATTCCGGTGGTGCTGGCGCTGAAAGATACTTTTGGTGGTCTGGGTAGGAATCTGTTGATGGTCTTTATCGTGATGCTGCTGGCGGTATCTACTCTGGTGGGGTTCGGTATGTATGAGAATTTCGGAACGGATCCGAACCGGATCATGGATATCATGAGCGTCGAAGTGGGTACGGCAATGGTAGATGAAAATACCCAAAGTTTGGATTACACGGAGCTGGGGGATGCCATGCGGCAGCTGGACAGCGTCGATTCCGTTCTGGCGATGAGCTATTATTCACCGACAGTGGTAAAGGGCGAGCGGGAAATGAATGTCAGTACAGCCACTTACGATGATGTGAACAATACAAGAGCGACCAGGGTGGTGGAAGGAAGGATCCCGGAGAGTGACAACGAAGTGATGATCAGCACCGGGGTTGCAAAGGATCTGGGGATTCGTGTCGGTGATGTGATCACCCTTAAGTATTCGGAAAACGAAGCGGATTATATGGTAGTGGGGATTAATCAGGCGCTGCAGAATATGGGGCGCATGATGATTATCACGCTGGACGGGATCAAAAAGATCTATCCGGTTGAGCCGCATCCTTCTTTCTATGTGTATGCGAAGGACAATATCTCCTACCGCACACTGGAAAAACAATTGCTGGATATGGCGGATGAGGAAGGCTATGATATCACGGTGACGGATATGCAGGGCTTTATCAGCGGGACAGTGGATTCTGTCGTACAGGCGACCAGGATGATGTGCATCGTGATCGTGATCATCACCTGCTTTGTGGTGATCTTTGTTGAAGCACTGGTCATCCGGGCCAAGATCAGCAAGGAGTGGCACAATATGGGGGTCAGCAAGGCATTGGGACAGACCACCCGCGAACTGGTCACGCAGATCATGCTTTCCAATTTGCCGGCCATTATCTGCGGCACGCTGATCGGCGTTGTTCTCTCGCAGGAACTGGGCAAAAAGGCAGTCACTGCGGCCTTCTCTCTCTTTGAGATGAACGACATCGCATTTCAGATCTCTCCGATCTGGATGCTCCTGACGGTAGCCGGCATTCTGCTGATCGCTCTTCTGACTGCAGGCTTTGAAGGCCTCAAAGTAAAACGCCTGATCCCGGTGGAGATGATCACGGAAGAATAGAGATTCTTCCTTGCCTTCCCCTTGAGGGGAAGGTGGCCGAAGGCCGGATGAGGTGGACTTTGGTTACTATTCACAGTAAAAAATAGTTGGTAGTATTTGATTGTTTCATGATTAAATATGACTAAACCTCAATAAAATAAGGCTTTTGCCGACATGCAAAGCAGTTGTTCTTTTTGACAAAAAGGCAACTGCTATTTTGTTGG
>JAFXQR010000018.1 GCA_017526985.1 Lachnospiraceae bacterium | reverse complement strand
TGCTTGCAGCATTTACCATAGCGGTATTCTGTGCATTCAGAGCCATACCGGCTGCCACAGCTGCGTTGCCGCCCATTGCGTATGCTTTCTGCAGTTCCTTCAGAGTAGCCTCGTCTTCCGGAGACATCTTCGGCTGCTCCATACGGATATCCTTCAGAGTGAAACCGTATTTATCTTCCCAATGCAGAGACTGGATCAGCGAAGCAACGATCTCTTTCTTTTTGCCCGGCAGTCCACTCGGACGCAAGCCATCGGTATTGATCTCTGCGATCGCATCCTGCAGCTTGTCACTGATATCCGACTTCAGAGCGCCTTCAATCTGGGACAGCTTATAATCGTATGCCACATTGGAAGCGATTGTTGTATAGAATTTCACCGGATCGGTCAGCTGTACATCAAACTTACCGTGGATCCGCAATTCCACATCCGATTCAAAGTTCAAACGGGAATCCTTTACATTAAAATAAATCGGTGTTTGGGTACCAAACGGACGCTCCGGGATCAGTTTCGTGTTCAGGAAGTATACCTTCTGAACCACTGCGGTATTTCCGCCGTAGGTAAAGTTCTGAACCATCTGTCCGAAGTTTCTCTTCAGATTCCCCCAAAATGATTCATTTTCCGGTTTGCAGAAAAAGGTCGGTGCCAGATCGGTGCGGAAGGTAAATGCTCCCGGCTCCACACTGACTTCTACAATTCTGCCCTGCTCTACGATGATCATACACTGGCCATCCGCTACAACGATCGTAGACCCGTTTGTGATCACATTTTCCTCACCCTTGGTGTTGGTGGTACGTCCGGTCTGGTGCTTACCTGCTACCATCAGTACCTCAGGCGGAAGAGCATCCTGATAGAAGAACTCTTTCCACTGATTACTAAGCTGATTTCCACCTGCCTGTAATGCTGCTGCTATTAATCCCATTTTAGATCTCCTTTCCCTTCTTGAAATCAGGGGGTATCCCCCTCACAATGATTAGTATCGCATAATTCCCCCATTTTCACAAGCACAACTTGCGTGCATTTTCGCAACTGAAAAATGCTTTACGCCCTGGTTGCCTTTGCTCCGATCTGATAATAATCAAATCCGTATTTCTTCGCGGTCTTTGCACCGTAGATATTACGTCCGTCAAAGATCACCGGCTGTTTCAGGCAGTCCTTGATCTCATCAAAATCCGGGCTGCGGAATTCCTTCCACTCGGTGACCAGGATCAGGGCATCCGCATCCTTCAGCGCATCGTATTTGCGCTCCACATATTCCACATTTGTGTTATCTTTCAGATAGCACTTCTTCGCTTCTTCCATGGCCTTGGGATCATACGCTTTGATCTTCGCCCCTGCCGCAGTCAGATCGTTAATGATCGTGATCGCCGATGCCTCTCGCATATCGTCCGTATCCGGCTTAAAGGACAGCCCCCATACTGCAAAGGTCCTGCCGCTCAGATCTTCACCGAAATGTTCTTTTACTTTATTCGCGATCACATGCTTCTGCGCATGGTTCACATCCTCCACTGCGCGAAGGAGCTGTGCATTATAGCCATACTCTGCCGCAGTACTCACCAGTGCCTTCACATCCTTCGGAAAACAACTGCCGCCGTATCCGCAGCCCGGATAGATAAAGGAATAGCCGATCCGCTTATCGGAACCGATGCCCTTACGCACTTTATTCACATCCGCGCCCACCTGCTCACAGATCCGGGAGATCTCATTCATAAAGGAGATCTTCGTTGCCAGCATGGAGTTTGCCGCATATTTGGTCATCTCGGCACTGGCGATATCCATCAGGATGAAATTGTCCGTGTTCAATACATAATGGCGGTACAGTTCCTGCATTGTCTCTGCCGCGCCCTCATTATCCACACCGATCACGATACGGTCCGGGCGCATGCAATCGGAAACTGCCGTACCCTCCTTCAAAAACTCCGGATTGGAGATCACATCAAAAGTCAGATCCGAGCCCCGCTCATCCAGTTCCTTCTGGATGGCCGCTCTTACTTTCTGTGCCGTACCTACCGGCACCGTTGATTTATCCACCACATACATATGATGGCTCATGCACTTACCGATACTGGCCGCTACCGTCAGTACATAATGCAGATCCGCACTGCCGTCCTCACCCATGGGTGTCCCCACAGCGATAAAGCAGATGTTGCAGCGGTCCAGCGCTTCTTCGATCTTTATGGTAAAATTCAGATTTCCCGCTTTATGATTCTTCAGTACCAGTTCCGACAGTCCCGGTTCATAGATCGGAATGATGCCGTTCTTCAGTCGCTCGATCTTGGCCTCATCCACATCCACACACCACACTTCATTTCCCATATCCGAAAAGCAGGTCCCTGTCACAAGTCCTACATATCCGGTTCCGATCACTGCTACACGCATGTTTTTACTCCTCCGTTTTTCTATGTTGCATTAACTAAAAAATTTTACCACAACTGCCGGTGTTTTACAATCCATGCAAATTGCGGTCTGCAGGGGATTCAAATCCATATTTATCAAATTGAATTTCCGACACAACTTTGGTAAAATAACATGCGTGGGGCGACATCGAGAGGGTTACATATGGAACGTATCAATCTGAAGGCAGGCGACGAACTGCATACGGACTCGGAAATCGTTAAAAGTCTGGACTATATCCTGTTTGGAAAAGTGGAAGTGATATCCCCCGTGTTTCAGGTAACTGCCGGGCATGGCGTCGTGCTGGGCATTTTTGAACACGCAGGAGAACCGTATCAATACCGTTATATCGTGAAAGAAGACTGCACCATCGACCGCTATCCCTTCCGACGCAAATCGGATGTGGATGCCATCGTGCATGACCATTCCGACGAGTGTGATCTGCTGGTATCGACCGGAGCCGCACTGACTCTGAACATCCTCGGACAGTACCAGCGCAGAAAGCGCCGTGCAGAATCTTTCCGTAAAACCCTGGTTAAATCCTATACGGAATACCGCAATCTCTGCGCAAAACATAGTCTGGAGATTCAGCCATGGGCACTGGCCGAAGAATCGGAACCATTCCAGCCGGAACGCGAACTGCCCGACTGGATGGGCGATTATTACGATCAGCTGGGATTGATGCCGCAGGATGTAAAAAGAGCCTTTTATTCCACCCATACCTCTCTGACAACGGCCGCCATTCTGGATGCGGTTCATCATATCTTTATGATCCGCGGCCTGTTTGACCAACTGGAAAACTACACTGCCGATCTGCGGGAACAGTATCTGCAAAGTGCCGATCTGTATGATCTGTATCGCAATCTGTATCTGCGCAATGCAGCGACCAATGCCACTCTGGCTTCCGAGATCAATGAAGCGATCCAGAATTATCACAGATCTCTGATCCGTTCCGGTCTGATCCCGGAGGAGCATCTGGATCAAAGGCAGACGCACTACGAAAATGCCATATCAGCGATCAGCGTTGACTTTTCCTCAATAACAGAACCCGAGGCAGACGCTGAAACATCGGATTTTCCGGAAGAAAAGGATAGCCTTTCTGAACCAAATGAAAACGATGCGCTCGCAGAAGCGCTGCTGACCGAAGTTCATACTCCCGTTGAGGCACCGGAAACACCGGATATTTTTGCTCCTCTGGAAAACTCTTTGGAAACCATCCTTGCTTATACCAGCCTGGATGAAGGCGAAGAAGACCGCTTCCGGCAGCTCATGAACGAATACCGTGAACTGCAGGATAAGAATTCCCGCGAAGAATCCGTACGGGATCTTCGGAAAGAGATCACCGGATATTTCTTCCATCTGTATGAAAACGCGGCATTGACTGCATTGGAATCCGAAAAAAAGCCGCCACTTCCGGTTCAGCTTTTCCTGCATTTCGGCTATATGGATGAAACTCTGGTCGGCCGGGAGCATGCCCTGATGCTGCTGAAACTGCTGTTGCGCACCCATGCTCCGGAAAATGCATCCGCAACCGGCCATGTCTATACCATGTTTGAGTGGCTCTCTGCGATATCGCGCGGCGAAAAAGAACCTTCCCGCAACGATTTTGATCAGGATTTCCCAACCTATCTGAAGATACAGAAGCAGGACGGACTGATCACAGAAAGCCAGGAAAAACGCTATCTGGTCTCATCGAAGGAAAAGATGCGTTTTGAGCTGAACAATTTCTTTACTTTAGGGATGAAGATGGTTGCCAGCCGGCCGATCACATTCTGTCCGGTACTGTCTTCGCACAATATCATCCGCAATCTGATGGATCAGCTGGTTACCCGGTCACAGATCGAGCAGGGGTGGGATCAGTTACGATCCATCGACTATTCCCTATTTTACCGGGAAGCCCTGTTCCAGGCGCCCCAGGCCAACATCCCCAGGGAAAGCATCCTGCTGGAGGTGCTGCCGGATGTGATCCTGCTGCCGGCACTCGGCGCCCGGGGAGGACTCTGGCAGGAGATCTCCGGTGTACGCAGAGATACCCCGGCCCGTATGTTTCTTCCCATTCTTCTGACAGAAAACCTTGAAGCCGTACAGATCCGTCTGGCCGGACAGTTCCGCTGGCAGATCTGCAAGCGCGTGCAGGGCGCCCGCTGGAACGACCTGTCCGAACTGTCCCTGACTGCAGGATATGTGGATTATCTGCAGTTTTATCGGAAAAACGCAGACCTTTCCTCAGAAGCAAAGGAAAAGATCAAGACCGAGATCACAGCCTGCCGCAACAGTTTTGAAAATGTGTTTATCCTCGACTATATGCAGTGGATCCGCTACGAATCCCAGGGGGCACCTCGTCTGAACAAAGTGGCAAAACAGCTGATGTTCCAGTACTGCCCGTTTGCAGAAGAGATCCGGCGCAAGCTGGAAGCCAACGCAATGTATGCCTCTATGATCCACCGCCATGAAGCCAAAGCAGAGAAGCAATTCAGGGTTCTTACTTCCAAATATCGAAAATATCAAAAAGACGGCGGAACTCTTCCGCAGGAGATCGAAAACTATATTACTTACTATAAACGATAATCTCACAAATACCGTTTTAGGATTGCGATCATCAAAAAATAACCGCAGCTCAGATGAGTGCGGTTATTTTCGAGTTTATTTATTCTTCTTCCTTTTTCTTCACCTTCACTACCGCTTTCTGCTTCCGCTTACCGGACAGCAGTTTCTCCGGCGTGGTCACATCGGCAAGGATATTGTCAGCGCTTCCTTTCCGTTTTGCCGGATGCGCTTGGTTTTTCTTCCCGGGCTCGGCTTTCTTTCCGCCCACCTTCAGTACCGGCTTCTTCTCTTCCATCACCAGCTGCGCATCGCCGCCGTTCTTCAGCTTGCCAAAGAGGATCTCCGATACAAACAAGGGCTTGATCTCACTGTCGATCACGCGCTCGATCTCACGGGCGCCGTATTCACGGGTGATACCCTTATTCCGGATATAGTCCATTGCCTCAGCAGCAATCTGCACATTGACTTTTCTTCCCATCAGCTGTGCCGTCAGCTCGTTCAGCTTCTTGCCGGCGATCTGTGCCGCCATGCGCTCACTCATATGGTTGAAGGTTACGATGGCGCTCAGACGGTTACGGAATTCCGGTGTGAATACACGCTTTACTTCTTCCATCATCACGCTGTCGTTGAATTTCGGTGCCCCAAAACCGATGGACTGCCGTCCCACCATACGCGCTCCAGCATTGGAAGTCATAATGATGATCACATTCTTAAAGTCCGCTTTCTGCCCGCGGTTATCCGTCAGCTGTGCATAGTCCATTACCTGCAGCAGCACATTGAAGATATCCGGATGCGCTTTTTCGATCTCATCCAGCAGCAATACGCAATGCGGCGTCTTGCGGATCGCATCCGTCAGCGCGCCGCCGTCTTCATAGCCCACATACCCGGCCGGGGATCCGATCAGCTTGGATACCGTATGCCGTTCCGCATATTCACTCATATCAAAGCGCACAAATTCCACGCCCAGTTCCTTTGCCAGCACCTTGGCCACTTCCGTCTTACCCACACCGGTGGGTCCGACAAATAAGAAGGATGCGATGGGCTTATTCTCTGCCAGCAGCCCTGCCCGGGACATATAGATGGCATCCACGATCTTGCGTACCGCTTCTTCCTGTCCGAAGATCTTGCCGGTGATACGCTCGTACAGATCTTTCAGACGGTCTACTTCCGACTGCTCCGCCGTAGCCTTGGGGATATTGCCGATCTCGGCCAGTACGGTCTCGATCACATCTTTGCCCACCGTCTGGCGCTTCTGATCCGTCAGCGGATGCATACGGCGATAGGCCCCGGCTTCGTCGATCAGATCGATCGCCTTGTCCGGCAGGAAACGCCCGCCGATAAAATTCTTACTGAGTTTTACGGCATGCTCCAGTACATCCTTGCCGTATTTCACGCCATGGAAATGTTCATAATTCCCGCGCAGTCCTTCTAGGATCGCTACCGCCTCTTCCTCGGACGGTTCCTTCACATCCACTTTCTGGAAACGCCGGCTGAGCGTCGCATTCTTCGCAAAAGCACGCTTATGCTCGTCATAGGTGGTTGCGCCGATAAACCGGATCTTGCCGGATTCCAGATAAGGCTTCAGCATATTGGAAGCCTCCATCGAGCCGCTGCCCATACCGCCGGCGCCGATCAGGTTATGTATCTCATCGATAAATACGATGGGATCGTCCAATTCTTCCAGCGCATCCATGATCTCCAGCACACGCTTTTCAAAATCACCGCGATACTGTGTTCCGGCCACCAGCTCCGCCACATCCAGTGAATATACCTTCGCGTCTTTCAGCGCTTCCGGCACATCCCCGTCCACGATACGCTTCGTCAGCCCATAGACGATACTGGTCTTGCCTACTCCCGGCTCTCCCAGCAGCAGCGGATTGTTCTTTTCTTTGCGCAGCAGGATACGGATGATACGGTCCAGTTCTTTCTCCCGTCCGATCAGTGGATGATGGTCCCCCACCATCTCATTCATCAGCCGGGCATATTCCAGCACAAAATCCTCTGCGCTTTCATATCCATCGTCCATCTCATACTCGTCATTGCCTTCGATCAGAAGCTGCAGCGCGGAGAGGAAATCGTGGATATTGCCCACTTCCGACTCCAGATAATATGCAGCGAAGGACTCATTTTGCTTCGTGATCCCGTAAATGATATGATGCAGGCTGATATGCTTCGCCTGGGCATGTTCTGCCGCCTCCACGGCAGTCTCAACCGTCGACGCAAACGCATCGGAGATACGCTCACCGATCGGGCGCTCATCCCCGTCGCCTTCCCGCCGCTTCGGCAGCATCGTGGTCAGGAATTCATCCAGATTCTCGCGGATCACATCCACACTGCCCTTGCACATATGCACCGCACGGATAAACACCGGCACATCGGTGCATGCATACAATATATGTTCCGGCGTGACCAGCTGACTGTCCCGCTTCGCGGCATTCATCAATGCCATCTGCATCACTTTTTCGGTTATTTCATCAAACACCATCTCTTACTCTCTTTCTACTCGGATATTAAAGGGATAATTCTGCGCCCGGGCCAGATCGATAGCCTGCCGCTGCTTCGTTTTGGCGATATCGTACGGATAGGTGGCTACTACCGCCTGCCCCTCCTTATGCACCTTCATCATCAGCTCCACAGCTTCCGGCTGCGGCTTGTCAAAGATATGCATCAGGATATCTACCACAAAATCCATCGGGGTAAAATCGTCATTGAGCATCACCACTTTATACAGTGACGGTTCCTTCGTCTTTGTTTTGGTCAGCCCCCGCGTCTGCCCCTTATTCTGTTTCTCTGCTTTTCCGGCCATGATCGATCCCTCTGTAATAAAAGGGACCGCTGCGCAGTCCCTCGTTGTACTTTCCTTTATTGTATCTTCCCTTTATCAGTCTTCTGTCTCGTCATCGACTGCACTTGCTACGGAACTGACTACCGAAGATACTACCGAGATCACTACTGCGATAATGATGATCAACGCACCGCCCATCAGGACTACCAGCAGACCGATCTGCTGCTCGGATCCTGCTGCCGCATTCCCTGCTGCCTGCACCGGCATTGCACACATCCATGCCATTACGATCGAATACAGTGCCATCATTGCTCTGCTGATCTTTGTTGCCATCTCTTTCATCGTACCGAAATCTCCTCTATCCTCTGCGGGTCCCCCCCGCAAAACTCTCACTTGGGTATTATACTATATTCTCAGCGGATACGCAAATTCTTTTTCCCTTTTACCGTTTTGTGTGAAGTGAAAAGTTAAATTCCACTTCTAATACCTCTAAGTAGATCTTACTCTTACAGGATCTCCCCCTAAGTTCCACTTATATGTAGTTGAATTTAGTCTTACAATAGTGATTCTGGCAACCGTCCTTGAAAGGACTGGTGATAATCATGGGTAACAATCCAAATTCACATTTAACTCTCGAAGATAGAAAGATCATCGAGCAGGGTATCAGTAATTGTGAGCCCAAGGCATCTA
>JAFXQR010000185.1 GCA_017526985.1 Lachnospiraceae bacterium | reverse complement strand
GAAAACTGCTTTATCTGCCCCGGCTTCCATGTATACTCCGCAGACTTTTGTCCACCTCACCCGCCCTTCGGGCACCCTCCCCTCAAGGGGAGGGCAAGAGTTTTTCGCCACAGCAACGGAGCTCGCCAAATACGAATTTATCGACTCACTAAACATTCCCCCACTCTTTGCCGATATACAAAATATAGATATATAAGAGGGCTAGCTATGACTAAAAAAAAGACACACAGCCTCACAAACAAAGGCTTCACTCTGGTGGAACTGATCGTGGTTCTTGTGATCCTGGCGATCCTGGCGGCAATCCTGGTACCGACGCTGCTGGGCTATATTAATGAGGCAAAGATTAAAAGATATCTACCGAATGCTCAAGCATGCAAAGATGCAGCTCAAGCCGCTTTTGTAGAGCAATATGCTATTAACGGTGATCTTCCAGTGGGTACTCCTGTTGTTTCCGGCGCCGGGGATAAATCCACTTCCGGAAATGAAGATCAGGATATTTCAAATACTGCTTTTGCTGAGAGTATTCTGAAATATGCGGGGGTAACAGGTGATAACCAGCCCTACTTATTTATGGTAGCTGTTGGCAGTAACGCTGCTACAAAGGGATCCTATACTGCAACCTCAGCTTACGATAAGTATACCATTTTCTACTGCGTATATATGGAAACCAAAGATACAATGCCACTATATTACTATAACAATGAATGGTCCATAACCAACCCACGCCAAAAAGGTATAAAGGAGATCTTTGACTCCAACAACATCGTGGTATCAGGCCCTCTTAAAGGAAAACGGCTGCAATACTATGTCATTTCAAACAAAACCGGTAAAAGCGTGACCGGATCTATATGGACCTGGCTAAAAGAAGACATCTATAAGTAACAACTCGCAGTTTATCCTCATTATATGCATCTGAAAACCACGGAGATAACCCCCGTGGTTTTTCTAACTTATATATGCCCCCTGCAGATAGTGATATCAGTATGAGAACGAATACACCGCTGCCCCATATGGCGGCAGATCAAAGGAGATCGCATATTGGCGGCCGTCACATTCAAATTCTTTGGCCTTAAGTTCCTCCGGCAGCTCGTGTCCGTTGCCGGCAAATCTCTTCTCATCAGAGTTCAGCACCAGCTTGTACTTGCCCTTCTTCGGAACACCCACGGAATATTTATCCAGCTGCATCGGCGTCATATTCAGGACAAAGATCATATTGTTCTTACCGTCTTTAGATTTGCGGATGAAGCTGTAGGTACTGCGGTAGGAATCGTTTGCATTGATCCACTCAAAGCCGTCCCAGGAATCGTCCAGCTCATACAGGCAGCGGTTGTCGCGATAGATCTTGAGCAGTTCTTTGACATATTCCAGCATTCCCTTGTTCAGATCGTTCTCCAGCAGGAACCAGTCCAACTCTCTTGCCTCGCTCCACTCTCGTTCCTGTGCAAAATCCTGCCCCATAAAGAGCAGCTTCTTGCCGGCATGTCCAAACATAAAGGCATAGCCCACGCGCAGGTTTGCATATTTGTCCACCTGGTACCCCGGCATCTTATTGACCATAGAGCACTTCAGATGCACCACCTCATCGTGCGACAACGGCATGATGTATTTCTCCGCACAGTTGTAGCTCATGGCAAAGGTCATCTTGTTGTGGTTATCCTTGCGGAAATACGGATCCAGCTTCATATAGTCGCAGAAATCATGCATCCAGCCCATATTCCATTTGAAAGTAAAACCAAGACCGTCATCTTCCGGACGCGCTGTCACCTTCGGCCATGCGGTGGATTCCTCCGCGATCGTCATCGCACCGTTGTTCAATCCGCGGATCACACTGTTTAAATGTTTGAAAAATTCGATGGCATCCAGGTTTTCGTTACCACCGTATTTGTTTGCCACCCACTGACCGTCCTGCTTGCCATAGTCCAGATACAGCATGGATGCCACCGCATCCACACGCAGGCCGTCGATATGGAACTCACGGATCCAGTACAGAGCGTTGGCGATCAGGAAGTTACGCACTTCTGTCTTGGAATAGTTAAAGATCTTGGTGCCCCAGTCCGGATGCTCGCCCAGACGGCTGTCCGGATGCTCGTACAAAGGCTCACCGTCAAAATCTGCCAGACCAAAGGCATCCCGCGGAAAGTGTGCCGGTACCCAATCCAAGATCACGCCGATACCCTCGTTGTGCAGCTTATTGATCAGATATGCAAAATCCTCCGGGGTACCGTAACGGGAAGTCGGCGCATAATAACCGGTTACCTGATAGCCCCAGGATCCGTCAAAAGGATGCTCCGCAATGCCCATCAATTCCACATGGGTATATTTGACCTCTTTCAGATACTCGCAGATACGATCCGCAAATTCACGATAATTATAGAAACCGTCCTTCGTACCGTCCGGATGTTTCATCCACGAACCGATGTGACACTCGTAAATAGCCATAGGCTCTTGGAAGTAATTCTTCTGCGCCCGCTCCGTCAGCCACTGATCATCCGACCAGGAGATCTTACGCAGATCATAAACCACAGATGCGGTTCCGGGACGCAGCTCCGCATAGTTCGCATAGGGATCCGCTTTATAGATGCCCTCTCCGGATGCCGTGGTAATATAGTATTTATACAATTCGCCTTCCGCAACGCCCTGTACAAAAGCCGCATAGATGCCGCCTTCTCCCAGTCGTTTCATCGGTGTCGCATTCACATCCCAGTTATTAAAATTACCCACAATGTGCACCGCCTGTGCATGCGGCGCCCAGACTGCAAAGAATACACCTTTCTTTCCGTTCTTGATGCAGGGATGCGCGCCCAGCTTCTTGTAGATCTCGTAATGTGTGCCCTGTCCGAACACATACTGGTCCGCCTCGGAAATAAATATCGTTTCCTCCTGCAATGTTTTCGGTGCTTTATCCTGCTTCTTCGGTGCCATTCCTTCTCCTCCGGATTTCTAATATAGTCATAAAAAAATACCCCGGGTGTACCCCCAGAGTATTATTTTACCATATTTTCCAAAAAATGGGAATAGTTAAGCAAAAGTTTTGTGCATTTTTTACATTCCCAAATGCTTTACAGGAAATCTTTCTCCCGCAGGATGATCATATCTTCATAATCATACCGCTTTCCGCTCAGGATCTGGAAAAAGGTAGAAATATGCGGTTTGGAAGAATGATCGATCGCTGCATTGATGATCTCTTCGATCTCCTTTGGCGATACATTGTGCTCACCAATCTGCCGCTCACTGATCTTCTGATGCAGCGCCAACACTCCACGCTCTTCATCGATCTTATATTCTCTCGAATATGCATATCGTTTTGCGTATTCCACCAGCGCATTGTTATTCATCGGCAGGATGTCCACACGCGCATTGAAGTAACCGGTGATCAGTTCATACTTATCCAGCAGCTTGTCCATTTTTTTCCGGCTATCCATAAAGATCACAAACAGCCCTTCCTGCAGATCATCCAGCGTCTTGGCAATGATCTCCAGTGTCTCTCTGGTCATATCGGAAGCTTTTTCCACCAGCAGTGCGCCATTACCGAGCTGGGCAAACATCGCCGGGATATTCTTACGGTTCATCTTGTTACCGCTGATCCGCGCGATCCGGTTGGAAAGGAAATTGCCGTCGATCATCTGGATCTCCTTGATCAAGCACTTACCGAGTTTTTCCACACCTGCATCGGCATCTCCGGTCACGATCGCATTTCCCACATAGGGTGCCAGACTGATCTGATCCACTGCCTCCAGGATCTGCGAGTACATCTTCTTGGAATACAGATACTCCTGGAACAGTTCCTGCTCCTCCGGAGACAACTCCTGCTCACCTTCCTCTGCAATGTATTCATCATTGATCTCTTCCACAGCTTCCGCGCCCACACGGTCAGCATCCGCTTCCAATACACTCGCGATCTCATTCAGCTGTGCCGTGCTTGGCTCCGCATAGCTTTCCCCGGCCTCCGCATCCGATTCCGGCTCACTCTTCCCTTTCAGGATCTCACGGACATATTCATCATCTACAAGATTCTGCGTCCGGTATTCGACTCCGTCTTCCTCCTGCGCATCCTCTTCATAATACTCTCCGTCTTCCGCGTATTCACCCTCTTCGTAATATTCGCCGTCTTCGTAGTACTCGCCGTCCTCGTAGTATTCGCCATCTTCGGTGTATTCACCCTCTTCGTAGTACTCACCATCTTCGGCGTATTCGCCGTCTTCGGTATATTCGCCGTCTTCCGTATATGTTCCGTCTTCTTCGGCAAATTCCCCGTTCTCGTCAGACTCTTCCGAAAGACCGGTTTCTTCTGATATTTCTTCTGATATTTCTTCTGACATTTCTTTTGTTGTTTCCGCTTCCGCAGAATTCTCGTCCGCTTCTTCTTCGGAATCCGTTTCACTTATTGCCGCTTCTTCCGAGACGCTGTCTTCGTCGCTTACGGAAGCAGTTGCCTCCGCCGGTTCCTCGATCTCATCATCTTCATCGACCTCCCCGTCAAAGAAGCCTTCTTCATAGCCTTGCGTCGATTTTATGATTTCCGCTTCTTCCGGAATATCTGCTGCCTTAGCCACCAGCTGATCCGCAGATACTGCTGCCGCATCCACCAGACCGGTTGTCCCCGTTGCCAAAGTGACCGCTTCCGCAGCAACAGCTTCCGCGCTGCTTACAACACTTTCAGCCGCATTCGCTGCCGGTGTTTCCTCCTGCTGCTTCACCTGACCTTCTGCTTCCATAGCCTCGTGCACTTCATCCCAAATCGAACGATGCGCATCCGTTCCCGGCTCTGCTTTTATCTCAGGTGCTGCCTTCTCCGCCTTCGCGTCCGGTGTCACCTTCTGCACTGCCGGTTTCGCCGCCGCATTTTCCTTTACCACTTCATCAACACTACGGAATTCAATATCATCCGCACGATACTTGTCCGCAAAAAGTTTCTGCTCTCGTTCCAGCTCTTCGATCATATTATTGCGCATACGCTCATCATAACCGGCAAAGATCGGACCGGTACTGTCATTGATCCGCTTTTCCAGCGCCTGCTTCTGCGCCTCACTCTGACGGCGTTTCTTATTCTCCCACTCTGCCAGATAATCACTGATCTCGATCTGACCGGTGATCTGCTTCTCCACAGTTTTGGACTGGGGTACGGACAAGCCCATCTGACCGTCAGGTGCCGTATACAACATATCTTCGATATGGGTATCCGGCTCTTTACGCTTGCGGCGCACCTCCACATCCGGCGGTACCACCTTAGCCTTTTCCTCTTTTTCGATCTGCTCTTCAATACGCACATTTTCTGCCACACGCTGCATCGACAGATATTCCGTATTGGTCCCGGCCGGCAGGCTGTCGATCACAATATCCGAAGTATGATCTTCGAAGAATACCTCACCGTCTTTTTTCGAAACCGATCCTGTAGTCTCTGTTGCTTCCGCTGCAATAGCACCTTCCGGTACCTCTATCTTCTGCGGTTCCGCTGAGATCCCGGAAATACGGATCTCGCTCAGATCCCCAGTGCCAAGCACAATACTGTCCTGTTTTACCTTCGCAGTTGCCTCCGGAACTTCGTCTTTTATCGTATCCTTCGTATCTTCCGGTATACTCTCTGCGGATATCTCTTCCTCAGTAGCTTCCACGACAGCCGTATCAACACCGACCGTCTCTGCCACAGCTTCTTCCTCCGTCACATCTTCAACAACGGTATCCGCCACTGCTTCTTCCGCATACGGCTGTGCTGCATTGTCTTCGACATCCGCTGCCGCAATCTCCTCCGTATAAGCGCCTTCTTCTACATATTCGCCGTCTTCCGCGTAATACTCGCCGTCCTCAGTGTATTCACCCTCTTCGTAATATTCACCGTCTTCGGTGTATTCGCCCTCTTCTCCGTAATACTCTCCGTCTTCGGTATACTCACCCTCTTCGTAATATTCACCGTCTTCGGTGTATTCGCCCTCTTCTCCGTAGTACTCACCGTCTTCGGTGTATTCACCCTCTTCTCCGTAGTACTCGCCGTCTTCGGTGTATTCGCCTTCTTCCGCGTAATACTCACCGTCTTCGCCATAGTCCCCGCCGTTTTCGTCATATCCCCCCTGCGGGATAAACATCGTATGATCATCGGCATACTCTTCCTCATCCCCATAGTAGGTACCATCATCCGGGCCATCCTCTAAGGGTTCGGTTTCCTGTGTCCACATCTGTCCTTCCATCTCGCCGGTGGTCATATAATCTTCCGCTGCCATCGGTTTGTTGCCACCTGCAGTGCCACCGTGCGCCGGACCGCTGCCCGCCATCAGCTCACGCATACTCTTGGCCAGCTCATTCTGCATTGCGATCGTATTAAACTTGCTCATATCGATCGTCTTTACATGCCAGTCTGCCGGATCTCCCATTTCCGGATGCAGTCCCGGCTCCGGCTGTTCCGTGGTATATTCGTCACTTTCATACGCCTCGATCTCATCCGCAATCTGTCCGCGCTGATCATAGATCCGCTGTTCCTCCGGACGCAGACGTGCATGCAGACTCTTCAGTTCCAGTGCCTTTACTACAAAAGGTCCGTCCCCGAAAGTCGCCACCAGACCGTTACAGGTTTCCACACACTTGGTGCTCAGGCCCACGCGGTGATACAGATAAGCCAGTTGATATACCCACTCTTCCCGATACTCCTTGCGGGTAAACATCTCCAGCAGGGCGATCTGGTCATCCAGGGAAGCCCCCTGCATTTCCTGGATCTTGTACTGCAAAATATAATGACCGCTCATATCCTTCGGTGCCAGTTTCTTGTACAGGCCGAAGAATTCCAGCGATTTGATATTATCATTTAACAGGATATACAGTTCGCACAAAGAATAAACAATACTGCGGTTTTTCGGATTTTTATCATATGCCATCAGCATCAGCTCCAGCGCATCTTCATAACGATGGTTGAACTGATAGATCTCGCTGATGCTCATCAGGGTGCTGAAACTGCGTACTTTACGCCAATCGATCTGGTCCGCGATATCCGCCGCTTCCGCAAACTGCCGGTTTGCACTCAACTTTGTGATCTGCTCCGATAAAATCTTATATTCCTGTCTGTCCACTTTTTTCTACCTCTATTACAGTTACCATAACTGACCGTTACCGAAAACGAACGCCCAAAAAATCCAATATTCTGTAGTATTTTACCACGATGCCACCACTATGTAAAGCCGAATTATGTAAATCAGAGTGGAGTGAAAATAAAAAACTCCCGAATCTCGGGAGTTAAAAGAGTGGGCCCAACAGGGCTCGAACCTGTGACCTTCCGCACGTGAAGCGGACGCACATCCCAGCTGTGCTATGAGCCCACATTCTTACGAACAAAGATATCTTATACCAAATCCGGTAAATATGCAAGGTCTTTTTTACGGATTCTCTTTCTGCTTTTCCTCAAAAAAAGCATTCAGTTTGTTTAAGCAGTTCATCAATGCCTGCATCTCATCCTCTTCCAGCCCGCGCACCGCCGCATGGATCATCGCCTTGTGATAATCCCGGTGATGAAAAAATGCCTTGCGTCCCTTTTCCGTCAGCGTGACCAACACTACCCGCTTATCCTCCGTGCTGCGCTTGCGCTCCACATAACCTTTCTTCTCAAGGCTGTTCATATTGACCGTCAATGTCCCCACCGTGACATACATCTTTGCCGCGATCGCAGACATATTCTTAGGCTCTTTTACGCCGATGGCCTCTATGATATGCATATCATTATTCGTGATATCCCGAAATTCTTCCGTGATCACGCCCTTGGATTCCGCATCCATCACCTTGCCAAGCAGGGTGACCAGCAGTTCATTCAAAGCCACGGTTGGTTTCCTTGCCATGATTAACTCCTACCTATTTGAACTATCAAAACATATACTACCATCTGACTACACAGGCACCGTATGTCAGGCCTGCGCCAAAACCGGACAACACCAGAAGCTGTCCTTTTTGTATTTTACCACTTTTGTTCAGTTCATCAAGCAAAAGCGGAATGGCCGCAGAAGAGGTATTTCCCACACGGTCTACATTGTACGGGAAATGCTCCATCCCGACATGCAGCCGCTTTGCGATGGCCTCAATGATCCGCAGATTTGCCTGATGCAGTACAAACAGATCGATATCGCCCGGTGTCAGATCGATCTTTGTCAGCGCCTTTTCGATGCAGTCCGGCACCTGACGCACGGCAAATTTATAGACCTCACCACCATTCATGCAGATGTGGATCCCTTCATTCTCAAATGCATCCTTATAATCGACTGCCCGTTCCCTGCAATACAGCACTCCTCCACGACTGCCGTCACTGCCCGCTGTCATACTCTGGATCCCGGTGTGATCATCCTCGCTTGCTTCCACAAACACCGCGCCGGCACCGTCTCCGAAGAGCACACAGGTCCCGCGGTCTTCCCAGTCCACGATCTTTGAGAGCACCTCTGCCCCGATGATCAGGGCATTGCGGTACATTCCCGAGACGATATACGCATGCGCCGTCTGCAACGCAAAAAGAAATCCGGAACAAGCTGCATTTATGTCAAACGCCACCGCATTCTTCGCACCGATCGCACTCTGCACCTGGCACGCACTACAGGGAAGCAGCATCTCCGGCGAGCATGTGGCCAGCAGGATCAGATCCACTTCCTCTGCCGTCTTTCCCGCATCCGACAGAGCCCGCCGACATGCCTCCGCAGAAAGAGACGCTACCGAATCCTCCTCCGCAATGTGCCGTTCCTTGATACCGGTACGTTCGCTGATCCATGCATCCGATGTCTCCACCATCTGCTCCAGATCTTTGTTTGTCAATATCTTTTCCGGCAGCGCACTGCCGGTTCCGCTGATCTTTATCGTCATAATATCTTTTCCCTTTTTAGAATGCCCGGAAACGGTCGTATCTTTCTGCCGCGATCTCTTCCGGATCTTTTCCTTCGTACTTTGTCAGGAATGCCATGATCTTTTCCTTTAAGTAATCCCCGATCCCGGCTGCCGTATCTTTCCCGGCACCGCCGAATTCCGGTATGATCTCCTCGATCACTTTCAAACGCTTCAGATCCTGCGCCGTGATGTTCATCACCTCACTGGCTTCCTTCGCCCGGCCCGCGTCTTTCCAGAGGATCGAAGCAAAACCTTCCGGTGAAAGGATGGAATAGGTCGCATTTTCCAGCATCCACACTTCATTACCAACTGCTGTTGCCAACGCGCCACCGCTGCCGCCTTCCCCGATCAAAATGCACAATACCGGCACTTTCAGATCCGACATTTCCATTAAGTTTCTCGCGATTGCCTCGCCCTGTCCGCGTTCTTCTGCCTCGATCCCGCAGAACGCCCCGCAGGTATTGACAAAGCTTACGATGGGCCGGTTAAACTTCTCCGCCTGTTTCATCAGACGAAGTGCCTTACGATACCCTTCCGGCTTTGGCATACCGAAATTACGCTCTTTACATTCCGCGATATTGGAACCGCGCACATCCGCGATCACCGTCACCGGCTGATCCGCGAGAAAGCCGACACCACCCACAATGGCCGGATCATCCGCAAAATTCCGGTCTCCGTGCGCTTCCACAAACACATCAAAGATCTGCGCCATATAGTCCAGCGCCGACGGACGCTCTATCTGACGCACGCCCTTTACCTTTTCCCAGGCAGTCTTGGGCTGGTCATACCACACCTTTTCCTTCAGGATCTCGGTCATATGGAAATGGAAGTCTTTCCCGGAAAAGTCTGCCCAGCTTCGCTTGCCCGTGCAGCGGTGCGCATGGATCAGGAAGTACATCATCTTCTTCAGGTTCTTACGTTCCACGATCCCGTCCACGAAACCATGCTCCAGCAGAAACTCCGCCGTCTGGAAACCTTCCGGCAGCTCCTGCCCTATGGTCTGACGGATCACTCGCGGACCCGCGAATCCGATCAATGCTCCCGGTTCTGCCATGATCACATCGCCCAGCATAGCAAAGCTGGCCGTCACACCGCCGGTGGTCGGATCGGTCAGAATGGTGCTGTAGAGCAAACCTGCCTCCCCGTGCCGCTTGATGGCAGCGGAAGTCTTTGCCATCTGCATCAGGGAGATGATCCCTTCCTGCATACGCGCCCCACCGGAGCAGCAGAAGATAAATACCGGAAGTTTTTCCTTCGTCGCGCGTTCGATCGCTGCCGTTACACGCTCCCCCAACACATGTCCCATGCTGGCCATCATAAAACGGGCATCACAGACACCTACCACGGCATCCTCCCCAAAGATCTTGCATTTGCCTACCGTAAATGCTTCGTTCAGGCCGGTCTTTTCCCTGGCTTCCGCCAGCTTTTCTTCATAGCCTTCATACTCCAGCGGATTGCTTACTTCCACCTCGGTAAACCACTCTTCAAAAGTATTCGGATCTGTTACCATCCGGATACGGTTGCTTGTCTTTACGCGAAAATATCCTTCGCATTCATAACAGATATATCTGCGCTTTGCCACCCGCAGCTTTTCCACCATCTTCCCGCATTTCGGGCAACGGATCAGTTCCGGTGCAGCCTCCTGTTTCTCAACGGTCGTATTCTCTGTTGCTTTTTGTTTGTTCCGGTTAAAAATATTCACCCAGCTCATTGTTGTCAGTCTCCTACCACAAAAGAAATCTCCGCTTTTGCTGCCAGTTCCCCGTTTACGGTAGCTTCGGCTTCTGCCACACCCATAGGCCCCTTCTGCTTGATGATCTTTACTTCAAACAAAACCACATCCCCGGGTTCCACTTTTCTCTTAAATCTCGCCTTATCAATACCGGCAAAATACGCCGTCTTGCCTTTCCACGCCGGCAAGCCCAGCATGGCCACGGCACCGGTCTGCGCCATTGCTTCGATGAGCAGCACTCCCGGCATCACCGGATTGCCCGGAAAATGCCCGGCAAAATACGGCTCGTTAAAGCTCACGCACTTTTTTCCAACCGCACGCACGCCTTCTTCCAGTTCCTCGATCGTATCGATCAGCAGAAACGGGGAGCGGTGCGGAATGATCTCCATAATCTGTTTTGTTGTATATACCGCCATTTTTTATCCCTCGAACTTCTTCAACAGTACACTGGCGTTATGCCCGCCAAAGCCCAGGGAATTGGACAGCGCATAGCGAACATCTCCCTGATAAGCTTCCTGACAATAATCCAGATCCAATTCCTCTTCACGCTCCTGCAGGCCCACCGTCTGGTGCAGATAGCCTTCCTGCAGTTCCTTTACGCAGGTGATCAGTTCCACGGCACCGGCCGCTCCCAGCAGATGGCCGATCATCGACTTGGTAGAGTTGATCTTCATCTGATAAGCATGCTCACCAAAGGCCAGTTTGATCGCTCTGGTCTCAAACAGATCGTTCAAATGTGTTGCCGTTCCATGGGCGTTGATATAATCGATCTCATCCGTGGTCACTTCCGCATCCGCTACGGCATTGGTCATGGCTCTGGCCGCACCGGAACCATCCTCTGCCGGAGAAGTGATATGGAAAGCATCCGCAGAAGAACCGTAGCCCACTACTTCTGCCAGGATCTTTGCACCACGCGCCCTGGCATGTTCGAACTCTTCAAGAACCAGTACACCGGAACCTTCACCCATCACAAATCCGCTGCGTCTTGCATCAAAGGGCAGGGAGCAGGTCTTCGGATCCTCACATGTACTGAGTGCCGTCAATGCCGTAAAGCCCGAAACACCGATGGGACAGATCGCCGCTTCCGTACCTCCCGCAACCATCACATCCGCATCCCCGTACTGAATGGTACGGAACGCTTCACCGACTGCATGGGTACCGGATGCGCAAGCCGTTACCACATTGATATTCTTACCCTTCAGACCATAAGCAATGCTGACATTTCCGGCGGCCATATTGGAGATCATCAATGGGATCCACAACGGGCTTACCTTGGAAGGACCTTTTTCCAAAAGGCGCACATAATCTCTCTCGATGGACTGCAGGCTGCCGATACCGCTGCTCACGGCACAGCCCACACGAAAAGCATCCTCTTTTTCCATATCCAGACCGGCATTTTTGATCGCTTCTCCGGCTGCCGTCACCGCAAACTGGGAAAAGCGCTCCATACGCTTTGCTGCCTTTTTATCAATGGTCTGGAACGGATCGTAATCCTTTACTTCCGCCGCGATCTTTACTTTGTAGTCCGTGGTATCAAAAGCCGTGATCGGAGCAAAGCCGGTTTTTCCCTCTTTGATCCCTGCCCAGAAACTCTCCACATCCTTACCGATGGGGGTGATTGCCCCCAGTCCGATGATCACTACGCGTCTGTTTTTCATATCGCCATACCTCCGTCTACACACAGCACCTGCCCGGTGATATAAGCCGATGCATCATCTGCCAGAAACGCCACTGCTTCCGCAATGTCGGACACCTTTCCGACCCTGCCCATGGGGATCACTTCTGTCATCTTTTCCTTTGCCGCCTCCGGCATCGCCGCCGTCATATCCGTCTCCACAAAGCCCGGTGCCACGGCATTCACGCAGATCCCTCTGCCGGCCAGTTCTCTTGCCACGCTTTTGGTCAGACCGATCAATCCTGCCTTAGAGGCACTGTAATTTGCCTGTCCGGCATTTCCCATCACACCGCTCACGGAGGAAATATTGATGATATGTCCGGAACGCTGTTTTAAAAAGCTCCTGGAAAAATGCCGGATCATATTGAAGGCGCCCTTCAGATTGGTATCCAGCACCTTGTCATAATCCTCTTCCGACATCGCCATCAACAGTCCGTCTCTGGTCACACCCGCATTATTTACCAGGATATCCAGTCGTCCGTATTTTGCGAGCACATTCTTTGCCAGTTCCGCGCACGCGTTAAAGTCCGACACATCACATTGTATCGCTTCCGCAGTACCGCCTGCCGCTACGATCTCGGCAACGGTCTCTTCCGCTTTTTCCCTGGATCCGCTGTAGTTTACGATCACCTTTGCACCAAGCGATGCCAGCTTGAGCGCGATCGCCCTGCCGATCCCCCGGCCTGCGCCGGTCACCAATGCTGTTTTATCCGTCAGCATTTTTTCTCCTCCATAAAACCGTTCTCATAGTTTTTAATGATATTCAGACTGCAGTTTTCAGTGCCTCCGCTACGCTTGTCAGATCATCCATCGTCTGAATATTATATACTTTCACTTCTTTATTGATACGCTTCATAAAGCCTGCCAGCGTCTTACCCGGTCCCATCTCGATAAAGCAGTCCACACCGTCTGCGATCATACGCTCCACACTCTGCTGCCATCTTACCGAAGAACAGATCTGCTTTGCCAACAGTTCTTTGATACCATCTTTTGCCGTCACCGGCTCTGCGGTCACATTGGTCAGATACGGGATCTGCGGATCACTTAAGCTCACCTCTTCCAGCTCTTTTCCGAGTTTTTCCGCAGCCTCTGCCAGCAATGCCGAATGGAATGGCCCGCTGACATTGAGTGGCATACAACGCTTTGCTCCTGCTTCCTGACATACTGCCGCCGCCTGATCCACCGCTTCTTTTGCTCCGGTGATCACGATCTGTCCCGGACAGTTGTAGTTCGCTACCGAAACGGGCAGTCCTGTCGCTTCCCGTACTTTCGCACAGGATGCATCCACCGTATCCCCATCCAGTCCAAGCACAGCTGTCATTCCGCCACCGGTCGGATACGCATTCTGCATATAGATGCCCCTCTTGCGTACGATAGCAAAGATATCCGCTGGCTCCATCACACCGGCTGCTGCCAGAGCCGCATACTCGCCCAGACTCAATCCTGCACAGACATCCGCTTTCAGGCCCGCATCCAGAGCGGTTTTCCACATTGCCAGCTCGGTAGTGATCATAGCGATCTGCGTATACTCCGTCTGATTCAGCTGTTCGTTCTCCGTAAAGCACAAAGCAGCTACATCCAGTTTGGTCACTTCCGATGCCTTATCAAACAGTTCTTTTGCTGTAGCGCTGTTTTCATAAAAATCTTTTCCCATGCCGGCAAACTGCGCGCCCTGGCCCGGGAAGATGAATGCTGTCTTTCCCATTTTTTCCCCTTTATAACTTCAGCAATTTCTCTGCGTCTTCCACGATTCCCTTCACGATATCCGCACAGCTCTCTTCACTCTTGATGAGACCTGCGATCTGGCCTGCCATCAGGGTACCGTTTACCACATCTCCGTCGATCACGGCTTTCTTTAAAGAGCCAAGCGTCAGCTTCTCCAGCTCCATAAAGTCCGCGCCTTCCTGCTCCAGCCGCAGGTATTCCTTAGTCATGCGGTTCTTTAAGCATCGTACCGGATGTCCGGTGGAAGTACCGGTCACTGTGGAATCGATATCCTTTGCCTTGATGATCTTTTCTTTAAATGCTGCGTGTACGATGGACTCCTTTGCTGCCACGAAACGGGTACCCATCTGGATGCCTTCCGCGCCCAGCATAAAGGCTGCTGCCATACCTCTGCCGTCTGCGATACCACCGGCTGCGATCACCGGGATCTTTACCGCATCCACGACCTGCGGGATCAGCGCAAAGGAAGTGGTCACGCCGATATGCCCGCCGCTCTCCATACCTTCCGCAACGACCGCATCCGCTCCGGCGCGCTCCATCATGATCGCCATAGCCGTACTGGCTACCACCGGGATCACCGCCACACCGGCCGCTTTCCACTGTTCCATATACTTGCCCGGATTTCCGGCACCGGTGGTCACCACCTGCACGCCCTCTTCCACAACGATCTTCGCCACATCATCCGCATTGGGATTGAGCAGCATGATATTTACGCCAAAAGGCTTGTCTGTCAGCTCCTTACACTTGCGGATCTCTTCCCGCACGATCTCGGCCGGCGCCGATGCCGCACCGATGATGCCCAGTCCGCCGGCATTGGATACCGCTGCTGCCAGATTGTGCTCCGCTACCCAGGCCATACCGCCCTGGATCACGGGATATTCCGTTTTCAGTATCTCGGTTACTCTGTTCTTCATTGGGTCCGCTCCCTGCTTCTAAAAATTAGATCTCTACACCGTTCTCTTTCAGGTAATCCACAACGGAACCAACGGTCGTAAAGCTCTCCAGTTTTTCGGACGGGATCTCTACGCCGAATTCCTCTTCCAGTGCCATTACCAGCTCAAACAGATCCAGAGAGTCTGCTTTCAGGTCTTCCTTGAAATTGCTCTCCAGGGTGATCTCGGTACCTTCTACATTCAGCTGCTCCTCGATGATTGCGATCATTTTCTCTAACATGTTCTTTTCTCCTTTATCATTTGTTATCTATTTTGTTTGAGTTTCAAATATTTTGAATATCAAACTTTAATGCCGTAGTTGAGGATAATACAGAATACTTTGATTGTCAAGATAATTATTGTTAACAAAAAATGAATACAAAAAACAGCCGGCGCTTTTGAAAGCATCCGGCTGTTTTTTGATGTATCTCAGTCTACCACTCCAAATCCCAGGAAGGTAAATCTCTTGTCTTTATCGTTCTCCGCCATACGGATCTCGACATCCCGCTCTTTGGTCGGGCCGCCGCGTTTTGCAATATATACATTGCAGTGCTGCCAGCCGATCTTATGCGGATCGATCTCAAGTACTTTCTCGCCGTCCACATACACTTCGGCACATCCCACTTCCGGAGAGGCCGAATCCATATAGCCGATCAGTACAGCGCTGCATTTGATGCGTGCTTTAAATACCGGTTCTCCCGCATTACCCGGCTCATACAGCCAGTTGCCGGTAAATTCCGGAGTGCCCTGCAGATCCATATTTCGCTCTACATTTTGCAGTTCCTTGCTGTCTCCGGAGAATGCACCGCAGTCATAGCTGATCACGCAAGGACTGTTATCGATATTGTGACGGTCTACCAGGTAGACATTCTCAAATTCCCCACCCTTGGGTGGTGTAATGCCGGTGATGTCCAGATCCGCCTCATCTTCCGAAGCATCTGCCGCCTTGAACATATAGATCAGGCTGTCTGCCATAATGCGGTGTCCCACATTGGTCGGGTGGAACATATCATAGAAGTAACGATTCTTGCTCACCACGCCCCCGTCTTTTGCATCCAGATAAAACTGCTCATATACTGCATCCTTCACGCTCACCATAGGCAGGCTGTATGCCTCTCCCACACATTTCAAGCGGTCCTGCAGATTATAGCCATCCACAAATACCGAGAAGATCAGCACTACTGCCGGCTTCTGCGGACTGTTGTAGATCTTTCTGACCAGGGAATCATAAAACTCACCCTTCGTCTCATCACCTTCATCATTTACGGCAAATTCGACAACGACCACATCCGGGATCTTCTTACCATTTTCGGTCACATCGTTTGCATAACGCAGGATGCCCACTTCCGAAGGCGTACCGCCTACACCCGCTTTGGTATAACCGATATTGTCTTCATATCCCTTGCCTGCGATATCACAGAACCCTTTGAATGCCTGATAGGTATAGCAGTTTACATTGATCGGCGTCGCACCTGCCCCCTGGGTAATGGAACCTCCGATAAATGCCACTTCCACATGCTCACCCCTGCGCGCCTTATCCATGGCAGCTTTCAGGCGGTGGATATTGCCCTTCTGCATAAAGGACTTCGCGATCATATTCTTATATGCGTCGCTGTTAAAATCAACTTCCTTATCTTCCTTCTGCTCCGGTGCCGTATAGCCGTCATTCAGATAGAAACATACGGATACTTTCACCGGAATGCCTGCCTCTGGAAACTCAAAGCGGATCTGTCCCGGAACATTATCGTCCTCCGACCATTCAAAACGGTCCAGCTCCATCACCATTTCCATGCCGTCGGAATCAATGTCCATCCCCAAGGTGGTGCCGCTGTTATACGGATCCTTATGTCCGTACATCTGGAAAGCAAAATGCACCTTGACCGGCTCCCCCGCCTTCTGTACGGATACACCGATGCTGTGGATCTGCCTGCGAAATCCCTCTACGGTGCCCAACTCTTTTAGCATCGCTTCATCCTGCAGATTTCCTACCAGCTTTGCACTGGCCTGCAGTCTGCCATCACTTTCATAAATAAAGGTGATCGCTTTCCCATCCGGCGTGAGCAACGGACAGATCTCCTTATCACGCATAATATAATAAAACGGTCTTTTCGCTGTGGGGTCTTTGGGTGCCACCGGCCCTCTGGATTCAGACATTGCATACCCTCCTGATTCATACTGTCTGTGGTTGCTCCTGCGAGCTTCCCATCACACATTATCTCGGCTTATTCTACCATTTTTTCCATAGCTTGCATACTATTTTTTGTCGTTTGCATCATCAGATTCCGACTTATGTATGCGCTCATAAAAGTACATTCTGGAAGCAAAATCCGGAAAATACCGAAGTTGTTCATTATAACCGCAACCGGCAAATGCCTGGCGCAGATGAATGCCGGCGTGTAATAATGCCGATCCGCTCATGGTATGCTCTTCCGTTTCCGAAGAAAGCTTTACCACCCGAGATAGAAGATGATGCACCGCTCCGTCCTGTTTCACATGGATCGGCGCCACATAGTTCACCAGCCCGCCAAAGTCGATCAGTTTGGGCTGCTGCTGCCTGCCCCTCACCTGATAGACAGCATCCGGTAAAAGCCCAACGGGACGGTGAATGCACAGATGTGTATTGGGCCGCACCAGCTGCTGCAGGATCACGGAAACCGCCTTCTCCCCCTCCGGAGAAACGATGGTCCAGGACGCATCCGGCGTGGCATTTCCGTCCAGCACATCCCCGGCTTCCAAAAGGCTGCCGCCCCGGTAATAGGTGCCGAACTGCAGCACCTTCCGCCACTTCTTATATAGGCGGATCTGCTCCCGGATCTCCTCCAGCTGTTCCGCCGGCAGATCGCCCAGGTTGCATTCGTATCCCAGCACGCCGGCACTGGCCACGGCAAAGCGCGTTTCCAAAGGTGTTCTTCGCAATGTCTGATGGTTCGGCACATCCGAGACATGGGCGGTCCATGTGCTCTGGGGATAGCCGTAGCTGTACCCCTCCTGGATCTGGCAGCGGCAGATGGCATCCGTATCATCGCTGGCCCAGATCTGCGGGAAATAGGATAAGATCCCCAGATCAAAACGATTGCCGCCGGAGGCGCAGCCTTCAAACAGGATCTTCGGAAAGGCTTTGGTCAGCGTATCCATAATCCGGTACAGCCCCAGAATGTAACGATGCGCCACCTCTCCCTGCCGCTCCGGCGGAAGGGATGCCGAAAAAACATCCGTAAAATTGCGGTTCATATCCCACTTCACATAAGAGATGCCCGGCGTAGAAAACAGCTCTGTCATCTGCCCGATCACATTGTCCTGCACTTCCCTGCGACTTAAGTCCAGGAGCATCTGATTGCGCCCTTCGGAGTGTTCCTTCCCCGGTATGCACATGGCCCAATCCGGATGTGCCTCAAACAGCCGGCTCTTTTCACTCACCATCTCCGGCTCTACCCAGATGCCGAAGTCCAACCCCATAGAGGTGATCTTTTCCGCCAGACCTTTGATACCGTGGGAGAGCTTTTTCTTATTCGCCGTCCAGTCCCCCAGGGAGCTGGTATCATCATTGCGCTCCCCAAACCAACCGTCATCGATGACAAACAGCTCGATCCCCGCGGATTTGGCTGCCTTCGCCAGGTTGTATACTTTGATCTCTGAGATGTCAAAGTAGTTGGCCTCCCAGCTGTTCAACAACACCGGGCGTTCCCGGTGCTGCCAGTAGCCCCGCACGATATGGTCATTCACAAACCGGTGCATCCGGCGGCTCAGTTCGCCAAACCCCCGGTCGCTGCAGCAGAGCACAGCCTCAGGTGTCTGAAAAGCTTTCTCCTTTTCCAGCCGCCACGAAAAGCCCACCGGCTGGATCCCGTTCATCACACGCAACTTTCCATAAGCGGAGCGCTCCGCCGTGGCATAATGATTTCCGCTGTAGATCAGATTGCAGCCATAGCAGAGTCCCGCATCCTCCGTAGTATCGGGCCGGGCGATGATAAAAAAGGGATTGGCACGATTAGAAGAAGTCCCGGTCATGGAACCCACAGAAAAGCGCCCTGCCCGCAGAGGGATCTCACTCCGCTTCATCTCTCTTGCCCACGCTCCCGTAAAGCTGTGAAAAACATAGGCCTCCGGATCCAGGTCCAGCTGCATACTCAGCGCGCGCTTTATCTGCACCGGATCCTCTCCGGTATTTACGATCCGCATACTGCGGCAGATCACATCACAGTCCGCAAACACGCTGTAGAAAAAGACAAACTCCAGCCCGCCGTTACGATCCCGGCAGGTGATCTGCAACGTTTCCACCTCCGTCTTTTTGCCATAGGCCACCGGCAGTCCTTCTCCCTCCGGCTTGCCCTTACTCACTTCATAAGACACATAGACCGGATCGATGGTAGCGCTGCCATCTGCATACACCGCCTCGATCATAGGCTCGCGTATGTCCCCTTTCCCCGGCGCGGAATACTCATAGCGCATATCCTCCGGTGAGAAATACGCAGCTTCTTTCCCATAAACACTGCTGTTGCCGGGCGGAAATTCGTGTGCCTCCATAAGGCCGTCTGAGGAGAGCACTTCGATCTTCGGCCCGTAATACAGATGCTCGATCTGCCCGTTTGCCAGCACTTTAAAAGCATAAGTCGACTGCGCCGCTTCCAACACAAATAAGGGTCTGTTCTCTTCCGTTTCCTTTACCGTGATCATATCCGTCTCCTATTTGTGGCGCGCTGCCAGTTCCAGGTTGATCTCCGCCATCTTCTCTTCCGTCAGGATAAACTTCTTAAAGAAAATGAACAGCGCCAGCAGCATACCCACGATGGGCAGCACCGTCATGGTCATGCGCAGTCCCGTCAGGTTGGCCGCCGCCAGATCCGCCGCGCTGGCCGTTCCTTCCGAGTTGTCACTGATATGGAACAGATCCAGGGCAATACCGGTGATAAATACCGCCACACCGCTGGCCAGTTTCACCACAAAGGTCTGCATGGAAAAGATCACTGACTCATCCCTGCGGTGATTTTTCAACTCACCGTAATCCACGGTATTTGCCAAAAAGACCGTGGTCAATACCGTCAGCAATCCGAAAGCCACAAACACAAAGAAGCCCGGGATCAAGAGCAACGCCAGACTTTTGACGCCTGCCATCATCATCACCAGCAGCACCGCATAGCCGCCGATGGCGCAGAAGAAGCTCAGGTAACATACCTTGCTCACGCTCATGATCTTACGCAACAGCGGGTACACCACCATCATAGAGAGGATCTGCATCCCGCCGCCGAAGGTGTTGAACAGCACATAAGTCCCGTTCCAGTCCTCTCCGGCGATATCGTATTTGAAAAAGTAGATCAACAGATTGGATGTGATATACAAAGACGCATTGACCAGCACAATGGTGATCACCACGGTCATGGCCTGGTCGTTACTGATCAATGCTTTGAACATCGCCCCGATGGATGGCGACTCCATTTCCACACTGGACTTTTCTTTGATGGTCACACATGTCACCGTGATAAACACAATAAAGATCACAGCAACCACCAGCGCAAACATAGAAAAACCGCTGCGCTCAATGGTATTGTTCAAAGGTGCCAGTTCCCGGTTTCTCTCGTCCAGTTGCGTCTGCAGGGATTCCATTTCCGCAGGATCCGTCGAACGCTCCAGACTTTCAGAGATGGCTCGGATCTCTTCCGTAAGCGCGTTTGCCCTGGCTGCTTCTGCGGAATGCGACATCCCGCCCAGTGCCGGTACTGCCAGCATGGTGATCACGGTGATCAGTGCGGAACCCACACCGGCGCATGATCTGGCCATTGCCGTCAGACCCTCGCGTTCCTTACCGCCGTCAGTAAACGCAGGAATCATAGACCAATAAGGGATATCCATCATCGTATAGGTGACGCCCCAGAGAATATAGAAGATTGCCGCATACGCAGCCAGACCGCTCCCCGACAGATCGGGCGGAGCCGAAAAGACAATATACAAAACGATCGCATTGGTAATGGTGCCGATGAGCAGCCACGGGCGGAACCGCCCCCATTTGGTCCTGGTCTTGGCCACCACCATTCCCATGATCGGATCGTTGAACGCGTCAAACACCCGCGCCGCCATCATGATCGCACCCATGACAGTGCCCTTGATGCCCAGCAGATCCTGATAATAATACAGGATATAACTTGCCGACAGCATATAGACCATGTCCTTACCAACGGCACCCAGTCCATACGCTGCCTTCTCCTTGAATGACAACCTCATAAGCAGCCTCCTCGATCTATCCCGCGCCCCTCTTTGGCGCCCCCCCAACACACTTTTATTCTATCATAAAGCGTGGGGTTCCGCAACGAAGGATATGGGCAAACTGCTTATATTGAAATGCTTACAGCCACCTCTTTCTCTTAAAGAAGATCAGGCAGAAGAGCACGATCAGAAGGCTCACGATCATCACCGCCGGATAACCGAAAGGCGACTGCAGCTCCGGCATATAGACAAAGTTCATGCCGTACCACCCCACGATCAGGGTCAGGGGCATGAAGATGGCCGTCACCACCGTCAGCACGGTCATGATACGGTTTTGCCGCATATCGATGCGTGACTTGTACAGGTCGTTCAACTGCACCGTGTAGTCCCGAAGAGACCCCGCCACATCGTACAGCCGCGCCATACGGTTTAAGAACAGGTGGAAGTATCGCAGATTGTCTTCCGTAAAAAAGTCATTTTCATTCTCTTCCAGTTCCTGTCCCAGGTCGATCAGCTGCTCATAATTGATCCGCAGCTGTCGCACATCACCTCGGATCAAGTTGATCTTCTGCAGGCATTCTTCGTCAGCTCCGGATAGGATCTCTTTTTCCACGGCATCCAGATCGCACTCATACCGTTCCATCAGGCGCAGATCATCGTGTACGATCATTTCCAGAAAGTCATACAGGAATCGTTCCAGGCTCGGAAACCGCCAGTACTTGATCCTTGTGATCTTGTCAATCAGTTCACTGACCGTATCGGAATCATCGATAAACACAATGCCGCGTTCGTCCATCGCAAAAGCAAACACCCGGTCATCCGCATCCAGATCCTTCCGGTCCGGTATGGCAAATGTCCCGGTCAGGGAGTCATAGTTCACTTCGATCTTGGTACCGAAGATCTCACTGGTATTGATCTCCATATCGATGCCCATCTCAAAGCACTCCCGCTGCTCCGCCCATTCCTCGGAGGTGAGCACAGCTACATACTGCAGCTGCCGGTTGCATTTTTTCAGCTCCTCTGCCTTACATTCCACCAATCGCTCTTTGATAAGATAAAACATCGTCTCCCCTCCCCCTGATCACTAAAATTCGTATTGGCTGCGGTACAGTTTGGCGTAGAAGCCGCCCTGTGCCAGCAGTGTTTCATGGTTTCCTTGCTCGATGATATTGCCGTCCTTCATCACCAATATGGTATCCGCCTCCTTAATAGTGGACAGACGGTGCGCCACAATGAAACTGGTGCGCCCCTTCATCATCCGGGCGAAAGCATCCTGGATCTTCATCTCCGTACGGGTGTCGATGGAGCTGGTCGCTTCGTCCAGGATCAGCATCGGCGGCAGACTCAGCATGATACGCGTGATGCAGACCAGCTGCTTCTGCCCCTGGGAAAGCACGCCGCCGTCTTCCCCGATCACGGTATCGTACCCCTTCGGCAGCTGCTTGATAAAGCTGTGGCTGTGTGCCAGTTTGGCCGCGCGGATGATCTCTTCCTCCGTGGCATCCGGCTTGCCCAGCGTGATATTCTCTCGTATCGTTCCCGGTTTTAACCAGGTCTCCTGCAATACCATACCATAAGAAGTCCGCAGGGAATGTCTGGTATAATCCCGGATATCCGTTCCGTCCACGGCGATGCTGCCGCTCTTCACATCATAGAAACGCATCAGCAGATTGATGAGCGTCGTCTTGCCGCAGCCGGTAGGTCCGACGATGGCCACACGCTCCCCCGGCTTCACCGATACCGACAGATCCTCGATCAGATGCTGCCCTTCCGTATAAGCAAAATCCACATGCGAGATCTCCACGGCGCCTTCCGCATTTTTCAACACCTTTGCATCTTCCTGTTCCGCCACCTGCGGTTCCGCTTCGATCAGTTCAAAAACTCGACCGGCACAGGTGATGGCATTCTGCAGTTCCGTCACCACGCCCGAGATCTCATTAAAGGGCTTGGTAAACTGGTTTGCATAGCTTAGGAATGCGGATAACTGTCCTACCGTCAGCGTCCGCTTGATCACTGCATACGCGCCAAACAAAGCCACACCGGCATACACCGTGTTATTTACAAAACGAGTGCAGGGGTTCGTCAGTGAGGAAAAGAAGATCGCCTTTAAGGACACCTTCCGCAGCTCCTCGTTATTCTCCGCAAACATCTGCTCCGCGTCGTCCTCGTAACAGAAGGCCTTCACGATCTTTTCGTTTCCGACCATCTCTTCGATGATCGTGGTCTGCTCCCCGCGTACCTCCGACTGTCTGCGGAACAGACTCGAGGTATTCTTCGCGATAAACGCTGCCACAAACAAAGATAAGGGCGTGAGTACAATGACCACCAGTGCCACCCACTTGTGGATCGCCAGCATCAAAAACAATGTGCCCCCGATGGTCAGGATGCCGGTAAAAAACTGGGTAAAGCCCATGAGTAGGCCGTCCGCAAAAGTGTCCACATCCGCGATGATGCGGCTCACCGTCTCTCCGGTGGGATGCTTGTCCAGATAGGACAACGGCAGCCGCTCGATCTGCTTCATCGCCGCCTGGCGGATATCCCGCACCGTACCGTAGGTGATATGGTTGTTGCAGGCATTCATGATCCACTGCGCTGCTGCCGTCACCCCGATCACCAGCGCCATCTGCAATAGGATCCCCTTGAGCGCGTCAAAGTCCACTTTTCCTTTTTCCACTACCAGATCCACCGCATTACCGGTGAGCACCGGCAGATACAAAGCCAGCAATGCCGATACCGCCGCAAAAGCGACCGAAGCCAGCATAAAGGGCCAGTAGGCTTTCAGGTAATGCAAAATTTTCCGGATGATCTTTTTGTTACTTTTCATTTTGCATCACCCCCGAATTGTGAATTATAGATTTCCTGATACACTTCGCAGTCTTTCATCAGGCTCTCGTGATCTCCAAGCCCCACGACCTCTCCTGCATCCAGCACCAGGATCTGGTCGGCGTGCATAATAGACGCCGTACGCTGGGATACGATAAAGGTGGTCGGACTGTCCTGCATCTCCCGGATGGCCTTGCGCAGTGCCGCATCCGTAGCATAATCCAATGCCGAAGTGGAATCGTCCAGGATCAGGATCGCCGGCTTTTTCACCAGTGCCCTTGCAATGGCCAGACGCTGTCTCTGACCACCGGAAAAGTTCTTGCCGCCCTGGGCCACTTTGTAGTCCAGGCCGCCTTCCTTTTCCATCACGAAATCTTTTGCCTGTGCCATCTGCAAAGCTGCCATGATCTCTTCGTCTGTAGCATCCGCTTTGCCCCAGCGGATATTGTCGCGGATGGTGCCGCTAAACAGTACGGATTTCTGCGGTACCACGGCGATACGCTCCCGCAGGGACGCATAGGTATACTCCCGTACATTCAGACCGTCCACCAAAACATTTCCCTGGGTTGCGTCATAAAACCGCGGGATCATCTGGATCACCGAAGTCTTACCGGAGCCGGTACCGCCGATGATGCCGATGGTACTGCCTGCTTCGGCTTTCAGCGTGATCCCTTCCACTGCATTCTCACCGCCGTTTGCATAACGCAGCGCCGCATTTTCAAAAGCAACCGCTGCCGCACCGCCATTCCATTCCCTGTTCTGCGTCCCTTCCTGCATGGAAGAGGTGATCTCCAATACGGAAGAGATGCGTCCCGCACTGGCCAGTGCTCTTGTGATCTGTACGATCAGGTTTGCCAATTTGATGAGCTCTACCAGGATCTGTGACATATAGTTGACCAGAGCCACCACCGCGCCCTGGGTCAGCCGTCCGGTATTCACCGCCACCGCCCCTTCCCACAGCAGCCATATCAGCCCCAGGTTGATGAGCGCAAAGGTGATGGGATTGAGAAGTGCCGAGATCTTTCCGGACAATACCTGGATCGCCAGCAGAGCAGCATTGGCCTCGCCAAATTCCTTCTGTTCCATCTCCTCCAGCCCGAACGCCCTGGTTACACGCACACCGGTCAGCGCCGAGCGAGTCTTAGATGTCACCTGATCCAGACTGCCCTGCACTTTTTTGTACATCGGGATGGTCAGACGCATGATCACATACACCACCAGAGACAGCAGCAGTACCGTCACACCAAAGGTCACGGTCGCCTTACTGTCGATGGAGATCGCCATGATCACGGCACCCGCCACCACAAAGGGCGAGCGCAGCAACAGACGCAGGAACATATTCACGCCGCCCTGCAGCGTATTGATATCCGAGGTCAGCCTTGTTACTAATGTGGAAGTACCGAGCGTGTCGATCTCGGTATAGGACAGTGTCTGAATGTGCGAAAAGACCGCCTTCTTCACCTTGGCCGAAAAGCCCACTGCTGCCTTGGCCGAAAAATACTGGGCGGTCAGGGAACATGTCAGTCCCACCACCGCCAGCGCGATCATCACCAGGACCATTTTCAGGATATAATCCTTATCCCCGTTTGCGATACCCACATCAATGATGCGCTTTACCACCAACGGCACCATCAACTCAAAAGAGGCCTCCAACAGTTTGAACAGGGGGCCCAGGATACATTCCTTCTTATAACCTTCAAAATATTTCAATAGTGTTTTCATAATTCCTTATCTTAACCAATCTGCCTGCTTCTGTCAAACCGGTGAAACAAAACAAAACCCCCGAAAAATCGAAGGTTTTGTGATCATGTTCTATGTATTTTCTTGTTACGGCATCATCACCGTTGCTGCCATCTTGTCTGCCGTCGCCTTATCGGTAAAGATCTCCAGCAGTTTCAGCCCAAACTGTATTGCCGTCCCCATACCGCGGGAAGTGATGATGTGTCCATCTACCACCACCGGATCCGTCACAGCCTGTGCACCAATCAGTTCATTCTCCATACCGCCATAGCAGGTCGCTTTCTTTCCCTGCAGCAGTCCCAGCATACCGAAGACCGTCGGTGCCGCACAAATGGCAGCGATATACTTTCCGGCGGCATCAAATTCCTTTACCTTCTCCAGCAGCGGTGCGCACGCTTTCAGATTTTTGGTTCCCAGACCGCCACCCGGCAGTACCAGCATATCCATCCCCGCAAAATCAAATGCTTCCAATACCGTATCTGCCGTCACATCAATATTGTGTGAGCCATGTACCGTGGTCCGCCCCATAATGGATACGGTGGTCACTTCCACACCGCCCCGGCGCAACAGATCGATGGGCGCGATCGCCTCCACTTCTTCAAAACCGTCTGCCAGAAATACAGCTGCCTTTGCCATAAGAAAAACCTCCTTTTTCGCTTATAGATACCTAATTATAACATTTTCCGCCGATCCTACAACTATTCAGATGTGCTCCAGAACATACTCATCAAAAAACGGTAGTGCGAATTCCAGTTTTCCCCGCACTTCGCCGTTCAGGATCCCCTTCCGGAGCAGCCGGTCACGATACACGCTGAACATATTTGCTTTCATTTCCAGTTTCTCCTTCAGCTCCTTCACATAATAACATTTCTCTTCCGCAATGACTCCGAGAATAACCGTTTCTTTCTCCGACAGCTCCGACCAGATCTTATCGTATACGTATTCGTCTATATACTGCCTGCACTGTGCGATCGCCCGTATAGGGTCGTCTTTATTCTCAAACGTAAAATACCCCAACACCTGGAAGGCAAACGGATATCCCAATGTCATCTTCGCCATACTTCTGGCATCTTCCCTTGATATCTGAAAGATCCTTTCATAAAATGATGCAATACTGCCGATGTTCAGCGCTTTTAAATAGATCTTGGGTGCCCGGTATAAAAAAGTAAGGTTATCTACATTCTGCAGGGCATTTATATTTTCATACAAGCCTGTCATCAGCAAAAACAGTGGCAGATCGTGACGTACAAATAACTGATATGCCCCGGCAAAGCGACGCATCTCTGTTGTATTGGAAACCTCATCGATCGTGATCAGTATCCGTTTCCCCTTCTCCGCCAGCTTATTCAACATACGCTCGATCATAGTTTCCGGATCCACAACCGGACCGGTCTCCTTCACATTAACACCGACGCCAAAGCCAAACGCGGACAGATTGATCCCCTCCGCTTTATATGCTGCGGCAAATCCCTTTACCGCATACAGTTTTCCGGCAAGGTCTTTCAGCAGTTCACCGGAAGAGTTTAATTCGATCAAAATCCAGTCTTTTTCCGCCTGTAATTTTTTGGCGATCGTGGTCATAAATACGGTTTTTCCGCTGCCTCGTACCCCGGCGATCATATAGATCATTTGCTGCGGATGTTCTTCCGTAAAAGCTCCCAGCACCTCATTTTGCTGTGTATATCGTTCGATTCGCTCTAATGGTTCTTTTCCGAACATTAGGCTGAACGGGTTATTTTTCATAGCCTTCTCTTCCTTTTTTGTTATCATCTGTTATCAATAATTCTTCTATTTATCATTTGTTATCATTTGATTCTTCTTTTATCATCTGTTATCATTTTAATCGTGCCACTGTTTTCTGTCAAGTTTATAAAAAACGAGGGATCTCTCCCTCGTTTTTCGTTAGAAACAGAGCTATTCTCTTACATCCTTCGGATCCGCTCGATGGCTTCCACCGTGTTCTCGTAGCTGCCGAATGCCGTCAGGCGGAAGTAATGCTCGCCGCTCGGCCCGAACCCGCTGCCCGGCGTTCCGACCACGTTGGCTTTCTCCAACAGATAGTCAAAGAATTCCCAGCTGGTCATATTGTTCGGGGTCTGCAGCCAAATGTACGGCGCATTCACACCACCGGATACTGTGTAACCTGCTGCTGCCAGTCCCTCGCGGATCGTCGCCGCATTCTTCATATAATAAGCTACCTGCTCTTTCAGCTGTGCCTGACCTTCCGATGTATATACCGCTTCACCGGCCTTCTGGATGATGTACGGCGCCCCGTTGTACTTGGTGCCGTGGCGTCTTGCCCACAGAGAGTGCAGCTGCACATTGCCTGCCTTCAGATCTTTCGGGATCACGGTGTAGCCCAGACGCACACCGGTAAAGCCCGCGTTCTTGGAGAAGGAATGGATCTCGATGGCACATTCCCTTGCTCCTTCACACTCATAGATGCTATGCGGTACATTCTCTTCGGAGATATAGGCTTCGTACGCCGCATCGTAGATGATCACGGCGCCTTCTTTATTTGCATAATCTACCCACACCTGCAGCTGATCCTTGGTGATCGTGGCCCCCGTCGGGTTGTTCGGGAAGCACAGATAGATCAGATCCGGCACTTCCCTCGGCAGCTCCGGCGCAAAACCGTTTGCTGCGGTACAAGGCATATAGATCACATCCGACCAGGTACCGGTCTTCTCGTCATAGGTACCGGTACGGCCTGCCATCACATTGGTGTCCACATACACCGGATATACCGGATCGCAAACAGCCACCTTGCAATCCTTCGCAAAGATCTCCTGGATGTTACCGCAGTCGCCCTTGGCACCGTCCGATACAAAGATCTCATCCGGCGCGATATCACAGCCACGCGCTTTATAATCCTTTTCCGAGATCACATTTCTCAAAAACTCATAGCCCAGATCCGGCGCATATCCCTTAAAGGTCTCTGCCGATGCCATCTCATCCACCGCCTTGTGCAGTGCATCGATGATCACCGGTGCCAACGGCTGGGTCACATCGCCGATGCTCAAACGGATGATCTTTGCCTCCGGATGTGCTGCGGAAAACTCCCTCTGCTTTCTTGCGACTGTCGAAAACAGATAACTGCCCGGCAGCTTCAGATAATCTTCATTTGGCCATACCATGATTTCGTTTCCTCCTACGTTACTTTCTCGTTAACCAACACGATTGATATGCATATTACTTTTCAGTCGAAATGACTGTATACTACTGAATCGTTATGCTCTGGGATTTGCTTCCACCTGATCAACATCCACCTCGCCCATAAACACGATCCTTGCGGGGCCGGTCATGTATACGCAGTTGTCTTCTTCCCGCCACTCGATCTGCAGGTCACCACCCAGAAGATGTACGGTGGTCTTGCGTGCGTTCTTTCCGTTCAATACGCCGGCCACTACCGATGCGCACGCCCCCGTTCCGCAGGCCAGCGTCTCACCGGTACCTCGCTCCCACACACGCATACGGATGTGTTCCTGATCTGCCACTTCGATAAACTCGGTATTCACATACTTCGGATAAGCCGGATGATGCTCATAGGTAAGCCCGACTTTTTCCATATCTACCGCATCCACGCTGTCCACATAAGTCACTGCATGGGGATTGCCCATAGACACGCAGGTCATACGGCTCTCTTTTGTCGTTCCGTCCGAAAAAGCCAGTTGGATCGGCTGATCCACGATCTTGTCGATGTCCTTATTCAGCGTACCGTCTGCAAACTGCGTTACATCCACGGGTACCTCTGCCGCTTTCAGGATCGGCTCGCCCATATTCACGGTCACGGTATCCACCTTGCCATCCTTCAGATGCAGATACAAGGTCTTAACCTTACCGCCGCTCTCGATCTTCACCGGGTTCTTATCGGTCAGCCCCAGGTCATACACAAACTTTGCCACGCAGCGGATGCCGTTGCCGCACATCTCCGAGCGGGATCCGTCCGCATTATACATCTCCATCTCAAAATCCGCATTCTCCGATGGATTGATAAAGATCACGCCGTCCCCACCGATCCCGAAATGCCGATCACTCAACCGCCGCACCACATCCGGCTTATTCTCTACTTTCTCGGTTGCACCATTTACATATATGTAATCATTTCCGCAACCATGCATTTTTACAAATTTCATGTATTGTTTCCTCCAAAATTCCGGTTTGTAGAGCTCAATCGCTACAGCGTAAAACTCTTGCCCTCCCCTTGAGGGTACCAGTTCCTGCTTAATGAACGAAGTGAGTTTAGCAGGACTGTATGCCGTAGCTGAGGGTGCCCGAAGGGCGGGTGAGGTGGACCAAAGATTACGAAGTACACATAGGAGCCGGGACCGTTAAAGCAGTTTTCGAAGCCTTGCCGAAGCAGTTTGTGAGACCAAGCAGTCCTCACTTGCCCTAAGCCATGTTTGAGCATTCATCCTAAGGAGGGGCCCGCTTGCGGGAGGATGCCTTAGGATATTCGCAAGGGGGGACCCACGAATGTGGGGGGAGCCCTTGCGATGTAGTGGCTGTCGATAACTACTTGCCTTCCCCTCAAGGGAAGGTGGCCGAAGGCCGGATGAGGT
>JAFXQR010000184.1 GCA_017526985.1 Lachnospiraceae bacterium | reverse complement strand
CTTAATAGTAGCGGCTTTGAAGGACTTGCCACCATCACAGCGGTGGGTTCCGTGCAGTGAGAGGTTGCCGGAAGACATAAGACCTGTGATTGTCACATGGAAGAATACAGACCCTAAATCGTACTATCAGTACATTGTCGGGAAACACTTCACAGGAACAGCTTGTTGTAAGAATGGTAAATGGTACTGGTACTCAAGCATTACGGAAGACATACTTGCGGAATATGGTAGGTGTGACTCCGAAGAATTTGACGAAACAATCGAGTGCATTGCATGGATGCCGTTACCAGAGCCGTGGAGAGGTGAACAGGATGGATGAAAGACATTGCTATAACTGCCGCCACAACATCCGCACAGGCGAGATCGCAAACCGGGAGTGTCACTGTGAGATAGACGGGCATTGGATCGGCTACGTGGAATGCCTGGAAGGCTGGTGCCGTCATTGGGCAAAGGAGAGGAAAAATGATTGAAAACATATCAGACGCGGCAATGCTGGAGGGCCTTGCGGAGGAGACCGCAGAGCTCGCACAGGCGGCACTGAAGCTCGCGAGAGTGATCCGGGACGAGAATCCCACGCCGGTGACCGCTGAGGAGGCTGAGGGGCATCTGGCGGAGGAGATAGTGGATGTCCTTTTATACCTGCAGGAGATCAGGGATCGGTGGGGCATCACGCTGGCAGAGATCAACGACATTATGATACTTAAAAGGCAGCGCTGGGAGAAAAGGCTGGACGGGAGGAGCAATGGACAGGGAAACGACAGAGACGAATGAGGTGATAACCCTGGTCTATGAATACCTGGGACGGATCAGGTCTTTGGAAAGGCAGATCACAAGGCTGCAGCTCCAGAGGGATGAGCTGCAGAGCTGTCTCCTGCCGAAAGCAATACGATACGACCAGGATAAAGTGCAGTCTTCGCCGGAGGACGCCATGGGCGAAACAGCAGCAGCGGTACTGGATCTCGATCGAAAGATCGAAGTACTGAAACGTGAGAAGGCGCAACTGATCCAGGAGATCTCGAAAACGATAGAGATGCTGGATGACGAAATGGAAAAGCTGGTTCTTACGGCCTACTACATCTGCAGGATGCCGATCCGGAAGGTATCCGATAGGATCCACTACAGCCGAAGCCAGACGTACAGACTGTATCGGTCCGGTATTATGCATCTTTCGGAAAAGATGAGACAAATGGGACAAACACATGTGATATAATGGTAGCGTGGCAAAAAGGGCAGATGGAGAGTCTGTCCTTCTTTGTTTTTAAGGCCGGCTTACACCGGTCTTTTTCTTATGACAGAAAGCGAGGCAAAGCGTGGCGGCTAAATATGATCAGTGGCTGACCGAGGAGGGCCTGCTGCGGATCCAGGGCTGGGCGCGCGATGGCCTGACTGACAAAGACATAAGTAAAAACATGCGCATCGGTGTCTCGACACTCAAGGAATGGAAGAGCCGCTTCGACGAGATCCGTGAGGCGCTCCGGATCGGCAAGGATGCTGCGGACCGTGTAGTCGAGAATGCACTGTACAAGAGCGCTACCGGATACATGGTCACTGTGACGGAACCGATCAAAGTAAAACGAATTGTTTACGATGAGATAACCGGAAAGAAGATCCGGGAATCCGAAGAAGTAGTCGAGGCCAGCAAGACTCTGCACGTGCCTGCACAGGTAACAGCGCAGATCTTCTGGCTGAAGAATCGTAAGCCGGAACAGTGGAGAGAGAAACAGGAGTACACAGACACCAGTGCCCTGGATAAGCTGGATGCGATCCTGGCGGAGAACATAAGAAATGCTAACCGCTAAGCAGAATGAATACATCAGAAATGCTACCAAGCGTTGGAACTTAAAGATCGGTGCGGTCAGATCAGGGAAGTCCTATGTGGATGTAGCACATATGATCCCGTGGAGGCTGCGAAAGCTGAGGGATGAGCAGGGACTGAACCTGATTCTCGGGGTGTCAAAGTCTACGATCGAACGAAATGTGCTGCAGCCCATGCGGGAAATGTATACAAGCGCAATTGTAGGCGAGATCAACAGCGAGAATATAGCTTATGTTTGCGGCGTCCCGGTGTACTGTCTTGGCGCTGAGAAAATTAACCAGGTATCAAAGGTGCAGGGCGCAAGCATTAAATACTGCTACGGGGATGAAATCACAAAATGGAATCCCGAAGTATTTGCCATGCTGCAATCCAGACTTGATAAGGCCTGCAGCTGCTTCGATGGTTCCTGCAACCCGGAATATCCTGGGCACTGGCTCAAAGCCTTTATTGACAAACCGGATCTGGATGCCTATGTGCAGCATTATACGATTTTTGATAATCCGTATCTGCCGAAGGATTTCGTCGATGCGCTGTGCCGGGAGTACGCCGGAACGGTTTATTACAGCAGATACATCGAGGGGAAGTGGACGAGGGCAGAAGGCCTGGTCTATCCGATGCTTACCGAAAGCAATTACTATGACGAGTCCACCCGGCCGGTGGCTTTGTACAGCACCGGATACCGGACGATCGCCTGCGATTATGGCACGACAAACCCATGTGTGTTCCTGGACATATGGGATGATGGAACTACTCTGTGGGTAGATAACGAATTCCGCTGGGACAGTCAGAGCGATGAGGCAAAGCGGAGCGCAAGCCCCTACCGTACAGATGCACAATATGCCGATGATATGACAGCTTTTATGGGTGATGATCCAGCAAGGCAATGCCTGATCATCGTGGATCCATCTGCAAAAAGCTTTATTACTGAACTTCGGCAGAGAGGATTCTGGGTAAAAGAGGGCGATAATGACGTCGCGGACGGAATCCGCAGAACAGCATCGCTCCTGACGCGCAGAAAGATTATGATACACAGACGCTGCAGCGGCCTTATAGGAGAGATGCAGGCGTATGTGTGGGACGAAAAGGCTGCCCTGGTGGGTGAGGAACGACCGGTCAAAGCGCTGGACCATGGGCCTGACGCATTACGTTACCGGGTCAACGATCTGCCCGAATGGAGGACGAGTATTTAATGTCAAGACGAAGAAGACGAAAAAACACAGCGATGGATGCCTTCAGCAACCCGGCCGCCCGGCTGGGCTTCGGTACAATGGACCTGACGCAGGCTACCGACTACCCGCTCACAAGGCTGTCGCAGAACTATGAACTGCTGACAAGCCTTTACCGGGACAACTGGATCGTGCAGAACATTGTGGCCACCATCCCGGACGACGTGGTGCGGAAGTGGTTCGATATCAAATCATCCATCGCGCCGGAATACATCGACAAGTTCACACGGATGGAGCGGAAAACGCACCTGCGGAAGAAAATCACCATGGGTATGTACTGGGGCCGGTTATATGGTGGGGCAGCAGGCGTTATCCTCATCAAGGGGCAGGACGATTTAAGCGAACCGCTCGACCTCGATATGATAATGCCGGATTCCTTCCTCGGGCTGCAGATCTTAGACCGGTGGACAGGCATTTACCCGTCTGGAACGCTCGTAACAGACCCAGAAGACCCTGACTTTGGCCTGCCTGAGTATTACAGCATCCGTGATGAAGAACGCGGCTATATGGTCGCTAACGTACACCACAGCCGCATCATCCGATTCCTCGGAAGGGAGCTGCCGTGGTTGGAACAGGTGACAGAACAGTACTGGGGCGAGTCGGAGATCGAAGCAATCTACAACGAGATTGTGAAGCGGGACAACGTATCCGCCAACATCGCGGGGCTTACATTCCGCGCCAACCTCGATTACATGGAGAGCGACGGGCTTGATCAACTACTGGGCACTGGGAACGTCGAAATGCAGAGGCGCTTTTGGAATACCATGCAGGCGCAGTCCATCATGGAGAGCAACTTCGGAATGCGTATCCTTAACAAAGGGGACGTCATACACAACCGACAGTACACCTTTAGCGGCCTACCCGATGTTTATGATCGGGTCATGATGGATGTGGCTGGTGCGGCCCGCACCCCAGTGACGAAATTGTTCGGCCGCTCACCTGCTGGTATGAACGCCACGGGCGAAGCTGACATGAACAATTATTACGATTACATTGATACGATCCGCGAGGGCCAGTTCCGTGAAATCATCGAGCGGCTTTTACCCATTATGGCGTTATCCGCATGGGGCGTTATCCCAGACGATCTTGAAATCACATTCCCGCCGATGAAAACGGCTGACGCGAAAGAACTGGCCGATATCGCGCAGGCAAAGACCGGGGCAATCATCAGCGCTTACCAGTCGGATCTGATTGACGCCGCCACTGCTATGCAGGAACTGCAGGCCCTCAATGAGGAGACTCAGCTGTTCGGCAAGATTAAAGACGAGGACATTGACGCCAACAAGGGAAAGACCTACTCATCCATCCGGGCCATGCAGGACCCGATGAGCGGTCTGTTCCCGGCTGTGGAGGAAGGTGAGGTTTAATGCCCCAGCTTATGCGAACCAAAAACGCAGACCCGGCGGCGTACCTGCGGCGGCTTTTCCAAAAAACCGAAAATGACATAATCGACGAGATCCTACGCAAGCACCGGGGCGGTTATGTGGACTACGCAGAGCAGGCGGCACTAAAACGCATACAAGAAGACCTCCAAAACATGATAGACGAGAGTTTTGTGTATGTGCCGCGCATGATAGAAAAAAACTTCTACGGGCCTAAAAGCGGCTACACAAACGCGGAGAAAATTGCGGGCACCACCAACCGGGTAATGATGGAAACGCTGGCCGACAACCTGCTGGGCGAAATTGTAGAAGCCGCAGGCAAGGCCGCCACCACGGCCGGGGCGCTGTACATTATCGCAAGGCTTGACAATGACGAGTTAAGGAAAGCGGCGCTGGAAAGCACGGCATACGCGGAAGCGTTGGGCAAGGGTGCATATACATCGTCGGAACTTATGGAGGCCGCCCTGCGGAATAAAGGCGTTACGGCGTTTGTGGATAAATCCGGGCGGCGGTGGTCGCTGACCGATTATTGCAACATGGCAAGCCGCACAACCGCCCGGCAAGCAGAAGTCGCCGGGGTATTAAGTGCGGACGAGCATGACCTATATCAAATTGGTAAAATCGGGTCTACGTGCCCGGTTTGTGCTGTGTATGAGGGGCGCGT
>JAFXQR010000183.1 GCA_017526985.1 Lachnospiraceae bacterium | reverse complement strand
TTATTACTCGGGAAGGGATAATCCACCGCATCCTGAAGTTTGGATCAATTATTTCCTGCGTATGGTACTGCTCTATTCCAACAAGATTTGTGAACTGTCAGAAAGTTCCAACGAGGATGAACTAAGCGGAAGCTTATCATACTTAAAGGGCAAGGAGAGGGAGTTGCTTCTGTTTTTGATAAAGAATTATAAAAGAGAGTTTACTCCGATCGAAGTTAGCTATGAAATTGGTGTGACAAACAAAACGGTAATAAACAGATTATCAGTTTTGGTAAAAAATGGCTTTGTGGAACCGCTAATAGTAAATCAGCGTATCAGATCCTATGAACTAAGTGATTTTACGAGAGATAACGAAAAAACGATAAAGAAGATGATTTCATAACTGGGATAGGTGACCGCTTACCGTTACAAAAGTGTTAAGAATCTTAACAAATCCGTAAAGGTACGCGGTTACCTGTTCAAACGAAATAAAGAAATGCGGAGCAATCACGGCTCCGCATTTTTATGGTTTCCGATGTAAAAAGCAAGAATAGTTATCCGATGGGGGGATTCTTTTCCTTCAGCTCCTTGAATTCTGCATTGGTGAGCTTTTTCATAATACCGCAATAAGGACAGTAGATGAACTTGTAGCCTGTAAGAAGGGGGAATACAGGGATAAAGAAGATGTGGAAATATCCGCCCTCTTTTGCAAGAGTTGCCCCGATTCTGTGACCGCAGTTCGTGCAGGTCATCTCGCCAAGATCGCTGACCGGTTTTAATTTCTTTTTGGTTCCATAATATATGATCATGCCTGTGCACCTCCGTTTACTGTCATTCTTGCTCTTACTGCTGCAATTACATCATTATACTTATCGATACCATTTCCGGAACGCGGAACTCTCATCATGTATCGGATGGCGGATGAGGTCTCTACTGCTAAAAAGAAATCAGAGTAGTCATATTCGCCATTTACGATATTTGTCCGGTATAGATTCCGGATCGTGGAGATCGGAAGGATTGTGAGTCCGCCTCCGATTCCGATATCCTGATAGCATAAAAAGGAGTTGGTTACCAGTGTATGGAGATTCGTGAATTCCATTGCGCCGACGCCGTTGGCCTCGGCCTTGACAGCGGCCAGATAAGAAGCAGACACCGGATCTTTTGCTAACATTTTTTCAAGTTTCTTTTGATTCTTCGGACTTTCGTCCAACAGCAGTTCCTTGATACTTTTCATGTTTTCCTCCGATTTTTTTATATAACACTTTTATAAGAAATGCACTCATTGCAAGTTGCAACGCTTTTTTATATCATGTAAAAACACCGGTGTCAATGATAAGCATGTTATAAGCCCGGAAGCTTTTATTAAAATCGTCTATTTGGTCAGCAACTCAGAGCGGCGGTCGTGTAAGGTGACATAGGTTGCGGAGAAAGATATTTTATAGTTAATACGAGGAAATCGTTTTTTGGGCTCGACGGATGGTTATAACATATCCGGCAGGATCGCCCTGTCGTCGATGTAATAGTCGCAGGTGATCTTCCGGGAGTTTGTGCCATACATCTCGATGATCTCCGGGAGATTGTCATTGATAGCGTCAAATTCCAGCTGGTGATCCCGGCACCAGGAGACGGCATTTTCCAGCGCTTCACCGGCACGGCAGGTCCAGAGGATCAGTTTGTTGCCGGCACGTTTCTGGGCAATCAGGTACCGGATCAGCGGGAGATTCGGTTCTCCGAGCTCCGGCCAGTTGCTGTAGCAGAGTGTCCCGTCAAAGTCAACGGCTAAGATCTGATAAGTTTTTGTGCTCATTTGGTATCCCCCTTTCATATGTTTTGTCTGAATTGTATCAGAGGAAATGTCTGAATTATTGGACTGAAGAGGAAAATTCGCAAATAACTCAAATGACACCCGTCAATAGAAAGAGGTTCTTTCTTTGGCGGGTGTTTTGTTGATCGGATCCGGGCTGGCTTCCCGACCGGGAGCAACCCGGAGTAGCAACATTGGAATGTCGGGTAGCTGGCGGAGAAGAAAATAGTATGGTACAATGAACCCATAGATGTAAGATGTTCGGATAAAAGGCGGATTGTATTTGTGGCCAAAGAGGAGGGACGGAAGATTATGACTTTTATTGGAAATCTTATCTGGATACTGTGCGGTGGCTTGCTTAGTGCGATCGGCTGGTGGCTGGCCGGTGTGTTGTGGTGCATAACCATTATTGGGATCCCTATCGGGCTGCAATGTTTTAAACTGTCTTCGTTATCACTAAATCCATTTGGCAAAGAGGTGGTCGATGAGGGCGGAGCGGTATCGTGCCTTATGAATATCCTTTGGTTTTTATTCTCCGGCGTGGAACTGGCGATTGGAAACTTTCTTCTCGGATGCCTGTTGTGTATCACAATTATAGGGATACCGTTTGGGAAGCAATTCTTTAAACTGGCAGGGCTATCGTTATTTCCGTTTGGAAAGAAAATTGTAAAGGTAAAATAAAAGAAACGGAACTTCCGGATGATTTCAGGGCGGTTTCTATGAGAGTTTCATAGGAGCCGCTTTTTATATGATCTTCCCGAAATAGGGGTGGTTGAAATGCACAAAATGCCGGGCGGATGTATGGGGATATTGCACAAAGATCGCTAGGGCGTGTATGAGTACATTAAATCACCCATATATTGGTATAGGATAAGGATAACACAAATGCGAGGGGGCAGGGCAACTATAAACAAGGCAGATGCAAAGGAGGTACGCCTATGTATGTAGCAAGCAGAAGATCTTCAGAAAAGATGGTTCACGATGAAAATTGCCGTTATGCCAAGATGATCGCACCGCATAATCGCGAGTGCTTTCCGACCACGCAGGAAGCTTATGAGGCCGGAAAGACCGCGTGCATTCATTGTGCCGCGGTAATGAGGACGATGAAGGCGGAGATGAGGGATCTTTGCAATATCTGTGAAGCAAATGGGATCAGCGTGATCTTTGATGCCACGGACGGCACACTGGAGATCATCTCGAAGGTAGATAGCTGGAAACTGGCTACGGTCGATCACCGGAATATGCTGTATCTGTATCATAAGAATACGGCGAATTTCAGCACGGGATACTGTCCTTACGACGGATATCATTATCAGAAGCAATGGTATCCTACGATCTTGAAGCATCTGCAGTATATCGTCTGCCACGACAGCTATAAGATAGAAAAGGCTAAGGAAAAGCGGATCCGGGAGCAGAATGACCGCCTGTACTTTCATACTAAGGCGGAGACCATCCGATCAGGCAGAAAGGTATCCAAAATGCGCAGCCACAAAAGAAGCCGCCTGACGGCAAGGCAGCAGGCAAAATATGCTGCCGGGATGTGGTATTGAGGGCTATTTTGAAAGATTAGCTTGACAATATGGGATAAAACACATATTCTAAAGACAGAGAGATATAAGATGAGTGAGTATAATACGATATTTTATGAAACAACGGATGGCAAGATACCGGCAAAAGAGTTCCTGTTGAGTTTGGATTATGATATGCGAGCCAAGATGATCCGGACACTGGAAATGTTGCAGAAAAATGGGCCGATATTAAGAGAACCTCATTCAAAAGAACTGGAAGACGGAATCTTTGAGCTTCGTGCGAAATTTGGGTCAAATATATCGCGTTTGTTGTATTTTTATGACGAGGGAAAATTGGTGTTGCTTACAAATGGTTTTGTAAAAAAGACACAGAAGACCCCAAAACAAGAAATAGATTTGGCAAAGACATACCGGGCTGATTATTACGCCAGAAAGGAGAAAAAATGACTACGCTAAATGATTTTATTGAAGAACAACTTCAAGATCCGTTATTTAAAGAAAAATATGATGAATTGGAACCGGAATTTACCGTGATGCAGGCGATGATAGATGCTAGAAAAGAAAAAGGAATGACACAGAAAGAGCTTGCGGAGATTACGGGAATATCGCAGGCGGATATCAGCAGACTGGAAAGGGGGACTGGCAATCCCTCTCTAAAGACATTACAAAGAGTTGCACAGGCGCTCCAGATGGCATTAAAAATTGAATTTGTTCCTATGCAGGGGCCAAGAGCGGGCAGGTTGTGATAAGTTACTTGATACTACAATATCCTGAAACCATTTCATCCGAAGAGCGCAGGATGGGTGGGATATCTGCTGCATATTGAAGGAAAGCGGATCTACATTGCAGGGGATATGGATGTCACAAAAGAAGCGAAGGCTGTGAAGTGCGATGTGGCAATGATCCCGATCGGAGGATTTTATACCATGGATGCGAAGCAGGCGGCAGAACTGGTGAACACGATCCAACCGGAAGTGGCGATACCGGTGCATTATGGAAGGTTTGTCGGAAAGCCTGCAGATGGGCAGGTATTTGCGGAGAATGTGAAGGCGCCGGTCAGGGTGGAGTTTAAAATACCGTTTTGATGATAACGGACAGGAGGCAAATGATGGATACGGAGTACCGGGAAAGGTCCCTGCAATATTGGGAGCGGACGCATGAGGAACAGGATTACGACAGAGATTCTATACGTGTAGATGATTGGCTGGAACCATTTGATGATATTATCATGGGAACAACACGACCGATCCTGGATCTCGGATGCGGCGGCGGAAACGATACACTTTATCTGATCAATAAAGGCAGGCAGGTGATCGCCTGCGACCAGTCGGAACGGGCAATACAGAGGATCCGTAAGAACTTTCCGGAGGTCATGGAAACGAAATGTTTCAATATGCTGGATGGGCTGGCGTTTGCGGATGCTTCGTTTGAGGTGGTGATCGCGGATCTTTCTCTGCATTATTTCACGGGAAAAGATACTTCCTTTATTATCTCGGAACTGCAGCGTATACTTGTTCCGGGCGGTTATTTGCTGCTAAGGGTAAATTCGATATACGATGTGAATCATGGTGCCGGCCAGGGGCGAGAAGTGGAACCACACTTATATGAATCGGGAGCAGGAACGCTGAAACGTTTTTTTGACGAGGCGGACATCCGAAGATTCTTTAAGGAATATAAGATCGAATATCTGAAGGAAGAGACGATGACCCGATATAAACTGGAGAAAAAGTTGTATCGTGTATGTGTTCGTTTCGAAAAGGGTGAATGATACGATGAAGATCTATACGGTGGAACGACGGCCGGGCGCGCATGAGAGTAGCAAAAACGCTAATGAAATGTTCTTGTGCACAAACCGCTGTTTTGATAAAATATCTACCATTGTAGCTATATGTTATTATTATGAAGCGTATAGATGCGGATAAGGAGCGCAGAGATATGGAAACGATGTATTATGAAGTGGTCAGTATTGACGGCGATTATGCAAATCTGAAACGCACAGACATCGAATCGGATGATCTGAAACTGGTGGCACGGGCACTGTTGCCGCCGGAAATCCAGGAGGGCTCAAAGCTGAAATATGAGTTTATGAGCTATACGATGGAACCGTAAGACAGAAAGCCGTCTTTTCTATAATATAGAAATCGCTTTACAAGGCGGATAAATCAGATATAATACTACTTGAGCAAAAATCCGTAGTAGCGAAGCGTGGACTTTATCGAAGGGGATGAAGTCCATTTTTGCGGCCTGACGGATAATAAATAATTGAAACAACAACAAACAGAAAGGGGCAAGACTTTGGAACAGAAAGGTTTAACTTCGGAGGAAGTACTGGAGCGGCAGAAAAACGGCAAAAACGTGCTGACCCAGGGAAAGAAAAAGAGCATGTTGGCGATCATCCTGGGGCAGTTTGCGTCGCCGCTGTTACTGCTACTGATCGTGGCAGCGGTGATCTCTATCGCCACCGGCGAGCTGGTAGACGGCATCATCATCATTGTCGTGGTGCTGGCAAACGTGATCATCGGTACGGTACAGGAAGTATCCGCAGAAAAATCGGTGGAGGCACTCAAACAGATCAATGCGTCCACGGCAGTCGTGATCAGAGATGGTCAGCAGAAAGAGATCCCGGCAGCGGAACTGGTGGTAGGCGACTATGTTATATTGGAAGCCGGACGTGTGGTACCGGCGGATCTGCAGCTGACACAGACCAGCTCATTAAAGGTAAATGAGTCGGCACTGACCGGTGAGAGCCTGGCGGTGGAAAAGGACAGCAACGAAAAGAGTGATGAGAAGACGCCACTGGGTGACCGCAAGGACAAATCCTTTATGTCTACCCTTGTGGAATACGGCCGTGGTGAGGGCGTGGTGGAAAAGATCGGTGATGATACCGAGATCGGTAAGATCTCCAGCATGCTCAATAAGATCACGAAGCAGGAAACCCCGCTGCAGAAGAACTTAAACAGCATCTCCATGGTGCTGGGGATCGCGGGCGTGGTACTCTGCATCCTGATGTTTGTCTGCCAGCTGTTTGTTTATAAGAGTGAGATCGTGGAAACTTTGATGATCTCCATCGCTTTTGCAGTAGCCGTGATCCCGGAAGGTCTGGCAACGGTTGTTACTCTGGTGCTTTCCGCCGGCATTCAGAAGATGAGCAAGCGCAATGCCATCGTAAAGCAGATCCACGCAGTGGAAACCCTCGGCGCGGTGAATGTCATCTGCTCGGACAAGACCGGTACCCTGACACAGAACAAGATGACTGTGGTACGCTGGTTCCTGCTGGGTGAGGAGAAGCCGGCAGCAGAGGTGGATAAGGACAACAAGGTATTCAAGCAGCTGCTCCTTGGTTTCCTGGGCTGCAACGATGCGAAGTATTCTGAAGAGACCGGCGAGGAGATCGGTGACCCGACGGAGACTGCCTTTGTCAAATACGCAAAAGATAACAAGCTGGGATATGATCAGATCATGTCCGGGATCGAGCGTTTCGATGAGATCCCCTTTGACTCCGATCGTAAGATGATGACCACCCTGCATCACGTAAAAGACGGAAAGAACACTTCTTTCACCAAGGGTGCCATCGACTCCGTCATCGTACGCTGCAACCGTATCCTGGATCAGAACGGCGTGCGTGACATCACCAATGAAGATGTACTGCGTGCTACCAAATCCGCAGATAAGATGAGCTCGGAAGCGCTGCGTGTGCTGGCGCTGGCTTACCGTGAAGGTGATGAGAAACCGCAGGAAGCAGATATGATCTTTGTCGGTCTGGCTGCAATGATCGACCCGCCGAAGGAAGGCGTAAAGGAGACCGTGGATGAATGCCATCATGCGGGCATCGATGTGGCGATGATCACCGGTGACCACAAGATCACGGCATTTGCCATCGCTAAGGAGCTGGATATCGCAACCGACATCTCCCAGAGCATCTCCGGTGCCGAGATCGATGCGATGGATCCGGAAGAGTTCCGTAAGAATGTATTGAACTATCGCGTGTTCGCCCGTGTATCTCCGGAGAACAAGGTGCAGATCGTGCAGGCGTTCCAGTCTCACGGCAAGATCTGTTCCATGACCGGTGACGGTGTAAATGATGCTCCGTCCTTAAAGGCAGCAGATATCGGTGTGGCCATGGGTATCGGCGGTACCGAAGTGGCAAAGGATGCGGCTGAGGTGATCCTGGTGGATGACAACTTCATCACCATCAAGAACGCCGTGATGGAAGGCCGTAACTTGTTTAACAACATCAAGAAATCCGTAGTATATCTGCTGCGTTCCAACTTTGGCGAAGTGGTACTGATGGCATCGGCGATCTTTGCAGGCTTGTCTTCACCTCTTTCTACCATCCAGATCCTGTGGGTGAACCTGCTGACGGATACCGCACCGTCCCTGGCGCTGGGTATGGATGTGGGCAGTGATACCGTAATGAATGAGAAACCCAGAGATGTCAAGGCAGGTATCCTGAACAAAAGTGATTACTTAAATATCGTGATCCAAGGTGTGATCAGCGGCTGCGTGACGCTGTTGGCGTTCCTGTTGCCGGTGATCTCCAAATACGGAATGGGCGATATCCTGGGCAGCATCAGCGCAGATCCGGAACTGCTGAAGATGTGCCGTACCTACTGCTTCAGCACGCTGGCGATCAATGAGATGCTGATGGCGTATGTGTGCAAGACCAAGGGGCATTTGGCTTTTGCGACGAAGGAATCCTGGAACAATAAGGCACTGAATGTGATCACACTGATCGGTATTGCACTGCAGCTGGGCGTGCTGGTGATCCCGCCGCTGCGTTCCCTGCTGAAGCTGGCAGCGGTAGGCGCAGGCGACATCGCCGTGATCCTGCTGATCGCAGTGGTAGGCGTATTCGTCAATGCGGCGATCACACTGGCAAAAGAGCGCCTGGATATTCGCAGGGAGAGAAATCTCTGAAAATATTGACTTATTTCGCAGATGCCATATAATTTAAGTAGTGTGATATCTTCTGGGAGGTGGCAAATATGTTTTGTCAGTTATTTGGGAACTATCTGCAGGAACAGGAAGTGATCAATGAGTTTGATTATCGTCAGCTGATACAGGAACAGATGTCTGTCCGTGTAAAGCTGGGAACCATCGCCGTGATGGATGGGATCCTGACGGAAGAACAGGTGGAGCACATCAACCAGCTGCAAAAGACTCAGGATCGGCGTTTCGGGGATATTGCCGTGGAACAAGGGTTGCTGACGGACGAACAGGTAGGCGGGCTGCTGAAAAAGCAGGGCAACGGTTATCTGCAGTTTGTACAGCTTTTGATGGATATGACGGATATTACCAAGGAGAAGCTGGAAGAATATCTGGAGGATTTCCGTAAGAAGATCGGGTTTACCGCAGAGGAGATGGAGATCCTGAAGAAGGATGATCTGGATGAGCTGCTGCCAATGTTTGTCTATTCCTCCAAGCCCTATGTAAAAGATATCGCAGGACTGGTGACACGAAACATCACACGTTTTGTGAGCAGAGACTTTTATATTGAGAAGGCAAGGAAGACATCTGAGCTTTCGTATGCACATCTGGCGTGCCAGAAGCTGGCCGGGGATGATGAAATCTGGATCGCTGTCGCGGAAGCGGAAGAGAAGGGGGCATTCCTGCAGGTGGCATCTGCCTTTTCAAAGCAGGAGATGGACGAGGTGTATGATGACGCCTACGATTCCGTCTGCGAGTTTATCAATGTGACCAGCGGATTGCTGGCAACGGCGATGAGCGAGAAAAAAGTGAATATCGATATGCTGCCGCCGCAGGGCTTTGCGGCACAGGCGGCCAAAGGTGATTTTTATACCATGCCGTTGATCCTGGAAGGACGCAGACTGGAAATACTGATCGCTGTAAACAGTGCGTTTACCCCCGGTGAGGAAGCACTGAAGCTGGGAGAGGTGACAAATCAGGAAGTGTCGGAAGGCGAGGGCAACGGAGCAAGAGTGTTGATCGTGGACGACTCCAAGATGTCCAGACAGATGTTGCGCAACATTCTGGAAAAGGATGGCTATCGCGTGGTAATGGAGGCGAGCAATGGTCTGGAAGGGCTGGCAGCATATATGAAGTGCAAGCCGGATCTGGTGACGCTGGATATCACGATGCCGGAAATGGACGGTCTGGAAGCTTTGGAGAAGATCCTTTCTTATGATCCGAAGGCCAATGCGATCATGATCACGGCAGCCGGACAGCAGGATAAGCTGATGCGCGCATTGCGTGCCGGGGCGAAATACTTTATCAGCAAGCCGTTTAATGATGAAGAGATCCTTGCGAATATTAAGAAAGTTTTAGCGTAAAATGTATTTGTTTAAAAAAGAAAAAGAAGCCCGAGGCCTACTCTTATGGGTATTGGCCTCGGCATTTATGTTTACGGTCTTTGCACCGTTAGATGCTTATTTCTCTAATGAAAGTGAATTCTGGTTTCGATTGACACAGCTACTGCCGGTGGTCGGGGCGTGTTTTGCAATATCCTTTTTGATCCTGTTTGCTGTGGCGGAGGTGTTGTACCGCTGTATCGGAAAGAAAAAAGCGGGCTGGATCGTATTTACTTTTCTTCTGAATACACTGCTGTATTTTTATGTGCAGGGGAATTTCATACCAAGACACTATGGCGTGCTAAACGGTGTAACGATCGATTTTGACCGCCATCCGGTCTATGCCTGGGCCAGTATCGTGCTGATCACGGGCGCCATCCTTGCGGCGGTCTTCAGCATCTTTGTGATCAAAGACAAGATCTATGGTTTCGGGCGGTTTGTCTGTGCGGTACTTCTCGGATTGCAGCTTGTAACGCTGTGTTTTTCCTTCTATAAAAAGCATATTATGAGTACACCGGTGCGGTCGGAGGTCGTGGTGACGAACCGGGATCTGCTTACCCTGGGGCAGGAAGAGAACATCATCCTTTTTATTCTGGATACGTTTGACGGAGAAGATATGGAGGATCTGTTCTTCCGTGAGCACTATAATGGGTATTATCAGGAGATGTTTGAGGATTTTACCTATTATCAGGATACGACGTCTATGTATCCGACGACAAAGGGGGCACTGCCCTATCTGCTGACAGGTGTGCCATACCTGAATCAGGAGACCTATGCAGACTATATCCGGCGGGCCTATGGGGAGACGGATCTGTATGACGTACTGGCGCAGGAAGGTATACAGGTAAGTGTGTATACGGATAACAGTGATTTCCTGGATCCGGATTGCGCGAAATACACCAATGTGGAGCTTGGCCGGTACCGGATCGGAAGCAATGTCGAATTTGCCAAAGAGATCTATTCGCTGGTGGCATTCAACTACATGCCGCACCAGCTGAAACACTATTTCTTTGTGGATACGGAAGATTTTGGGCAGCTGCAGGCAACTGTAGAGGGCGATTCCGCTTTCTCTTGGGACGTACAGGATTTTTACAACAAACTGACGACCGAGCGGCTTCAAAAAGGAGAAGCGGCGAAGGCGATGCACGTGTATCATCTGGCAGGGATTCATCTTCCGTATACCTTTGACGGGGATCTGCATTCGGAAGCCGACCGGATCTACAACGTGATCGATGAAGCGGAGGGCAACTGTACGATGGTCGGAGAGTATCTGGACCAGCTCCGGGAACTTGGGCTGTATGACAGTGCTACGATCATTGTCACGGCAGATCATGGAAATTACGGACACGGTCAGTATCCGATCTTTTTTGTGAAGAATGCGGGAGAGCATCATCCGTTTCAGATCTCCGATGTAAAAAATTCGCATGCCAATATGATGAGCCTGTTAAAGGATGTGGCACAGGGAAAGGCCTTTGACGAGGCGGCAGTACGTGCCTGCAATCCGGACGGGAGCCCTCGGAGGTTTTATTATTACAGCTGGGACGACGGCTGGGAGGATCTGTACCTGCCGGAGATTGCCGAGATGGAGCAGGACGGGATCGCGATCGATGATTCGGCGCTGAAGGAGACCGGTGTGCGGTACGCACCGGCAGGACAGAAGGAACGTGCGGCTGCGGAAGGGCCGTTATCGCGACTGTTGAAGAAATGCATGGACTGGTGCTATCGTTTCTGCGGAAACTATGGTCTGGCAATCCTGCTGTTCACGCTGTTTTCCAAGCTGGTGCTGCTGCCGTTGTCCATCTGGACCCATGTGAATTCCATCACCATGATCAAGATCCAGCCGCAGATCAATTTCCTGAAAGCGCGTTACTACGGGCAGAAGGATAAGGTGGGCGAGGAGCAAAACCGGATCTTTAAGGAAGAAGGTTATCATCCGCTGTTGTCCACCATTCCGATGATCGTGCAGCTGGTGCTGTTGATCGGCGTGGTGGCAGCTATCCGTGCCGGCATTGAGGATCCGACCATCGATATGAACTGGGGCGCGGTCAATCTGGGGCATGTGCCTTCGCAGACCGGGCTTTCGCTGTTGTGGTCTCCGTTGGCGGCTGCTGCATCGGCATTGCTGATGAGCTACACACAGAATAAGAGCAATGTGCTGCAGGCGGAGCAGAGCAAGTGGAACCAGTACGGGATGATGGCATTTTCGGTAGGCCTGTCCCTGTATCTGGGCTGGTTTGTACCGGTGGGCACGGCGCTGTACTGGGTGGCATCCAACCTGCTGTCCATCGTGCAGATGTATGCGCTGAATGCAGTGATCCCGCCGAAGAAATATGTGGATTATGAGCAGCTGGAGGAGAGCCGCAAGGCGCTGGCCGGACTGCAGAGCGTAGGCGGTAAGAAGAAGGAAGGATATTTCTCGGAAAATCGCAAGCGGGAGCGGAAGGATTACAAGCGCTTCTTCTCCGTGCTGAACAAGCATCTGGTGTTTTATTCCGAGGGCAGTGGTTTTTACAAGTATTTCAAGGGCTATATCGAATATATCCTGAAATATACGGATCTGACCATTCATTACATCACCAGTGATCCGAAGGACGCGATCTTTGAGAAAGCAGAAACGGAGCCGAAGATCCGGGCTTACTATATCGGAGAGAACAAGCTGATCACGCTGATGATGAAGCTGGAAGCGGATGTGGTGGTGATGACCATGCCGGATCTGGAGCATTTCCATATCAAGCGCAGCTATCTGCGGCCGGATATTAAGTATATCTATGTGCAGCACAATATCGGCAGCAACAACCTGACCATGCGCAAGATGTGTATGGAGTACTTTGACATTGTCTTCTGTGCGGACAAGCTGCAGAAGGAAGAGGAACTGGCCATTGAGGAGAAGTATGACCTGCGGAAGAAAGAGCTGGCGGAGGTGGGATATCCGCTGCTGGATGATATGCGTGCGGCCTATCGTGCGGGCACACATGAGAAGCATGAGCGCAAGCAGATCCTGATCGCACCCTCCTGGCAGGCAGACAATATCGTGGACAGCTGCCTGGAAGAGATGCTCTCGGAATTGTCCAAGGGCGATTATGATGTGACGGTGCGCCCGCATCCCCAGGAAGTACGCTTAAAAGCGGAGTATATGCAGCAGCTGAAGGAAAAGTACGAATCGGAGCATGTGCACATCCAGACAGACTTTTCTTCCAATAATACGGTGATGGAAGCGGACCTGCTGGTCACGGACTGGTCGGGTATCGCCTGGGAATATGCCTTTACCACGGGACGGCCGGTACTGTATATTGATACGCCGATGAAGATCATGAACGAGGATTACAAAGAGATCGATATCGAGCCTTTTGATATCAAACTGCGGGATATGATCGGCAAGCGGCTGAGCCCGGAGAAGATGGAAGAGATCCGTGCGCTGGCGGAAGACCTGCTGAAACATTCAGCCGAGTATCAGGAACATACGGAAGCGCTGGTACAGGAATACATCTGCCATCCGGACCACGCGGCATTTGTGGGCGGTGATGTGATCGTTTCGGAGGTGTTAAAGCAGATCGCCAAAAGGAAGGAGGCGGCAGGATGAAGAAGGGAAAGCTGATCAAATATCTCCTTTTTACCGCGTATTGTTTCGTGTCCGCGATGCTGTTGTTTGGCGCGACGGCCTATGCCTACATCGATCCTTCGGTCATGACCTATGTGATCCAGGCGGTGGCCGGTGTGGTGATCGCGCTGGGGGCGGTCTTTGGTATCTATTTCCGCAAGATGAAGAAGGCGCTGTTTGCCTTTTTGCATATCGATGAGAATCGCAACAAAGAAGTGGAGAGCGATGATGTCGTCTACCGGAAACCGGAAGAAAACAAATAAGAACCCGAATGCGAAGGCTATATTCCGGCGCATACATAAGGCGGCCCGGAAGCATAAGGGCCTGCTTATATGTGCCGCCATAGCCATACTGGCGGCCTTTATCATATCCCGGTTTTTTGTGCAGCTGGTGCTGATCCGGGATGCATCCATGGAGCCGGCTTACCACGACGGCCAGATCGTGGCTGTGAGTAAATCGCGGCACGACTATCAGGTGGGGGATGTGATCGTCTTTGAGGCGCCGCAGCTGGGCTGCCGCCTGGTGAAGCGCATCGCGCATGTTCCGGGGGATCATTTATCACCGGAAGAGGCGGCAATGTATGGCCGGGGGACACTGGCAGGCTATACCGTCCCGGAAGGCGCCTATCTTGTGCTGGGGGATAACGCGGAGGAGAGCGTGGACAGCCGGGATGCCAGAGTCGGTGTGGTATCCTCGCGGCAGATCGTCGGAGTGGTGCTGCAGTGAGCCACGGGGACGGTTCTTGTGGCTGGCGCAGACCGGAATTTAAGTAAACGCTTACATTAATTTCTCGGTAAATCTTGATTATTTTCCTTGAACAAAACGGGGGATTTGTATATAATAAGTGGCGACTAATCCTAAATAAAATTTTCAAGAAAGGAAGGTTTTGTTTTATGGCACTTGTAACAACAACAGAAATGTTCAAGAAGGCATACAACGGCGGATACGCTGTAGGTGCTTTCAACGTGAACAACATGGAGATCGTTCAGGGTATCACTGAGGCAGCTGATGAGCTGAAGGCACCGGTGATCCTGCAGGTTTCCAAGGGCGCAAGAGCTTATGCAAATCATACGTATCTGGTAAAGCTGGTTGAGGCAGCCGTGATCGAGCATCCGGACATCCCTATCGCTTTGCACTTGGATCACGGTGATACTTTCGAGCTTTGCAAGGACTGCATCGACGGCGGATTTACTTCTGTTATGATCGACGCTTCCTCCAAGAGCTTTGAGGATAACATCGCTCTGACCAAGCAGGTTGTAGAATATGCACACGCACATGGTGTAGTAGTAGAAGCTGAGCTGGGTACCCTTGCAGGTATCGAAGACGAAGTCGTTGTAGAGTCCGGTAAGGAAGCTTACACCCGTCCGGAAGAGGTAGAAGAGTTCGTAACCAAGACCGGCTGCGATTCTCTGGCAATCGCGATCGGTACTTCTCACGGTGCTTACAAGTTCACCGCTGCACAGTGCACCAGAAATGCTGACGGCATCCTGGTTCCGCCTCCACTGCGTTTCGACGTACTGGAAGAGTGCATGAAGAGACTGCCGAACTTCCCGATCGTTCTGCACGGATCTTCTTCCGTACCGCAGGAGTTCGTAAAGATGGTAAACCAGTACGGCGGCAATATGCCGGATGCAGTAGGTATTCCGGAAGAGCAGCTGCGTAAGGCTGCTGAGCTGGCTGTTTGCAAGATCAATATCGATTCCGATATCCGTCTGGCAATGACCGGTAACATCCGCAAGTACTTCGCTGAGCATCCGGATCACTTCGATCCGAGACAGTATCTGAAGCCGGCTCGTCAGGCTGTTAAGGATATGGTTGCTCACAAGATCAAGAACGTACTGGGCTGCGATGGCAAGGCTTGAGATTGATTAGGAACTGAACGCGAAGGGGCGTCTCCGGAAGGAGGCGTCCTTTTTTGGCGGGCACATTTTGCAACACCTCATCCGGCCTTCGGCCACCTTCAGCTACGGCATACAGTCCTGCTAAACTCACTTCGTTCATTAAGCAGGAACTGGTACCCTCAAGGGGAAGGCAAGATTCGCGGTGAGGCGTTAACTTTTTGTGAACACGCAAGGTTTTTGTTGATTTTACAAGGGAATCATGTATAATAGTGTATTGGTGAGTTAGTAGTAGTAAACTACATCAAATAAAAAGAAAGAGGTAAAAGAAATGGCACAGATCGATTTGAGCAAGTATGGCATCAACGGTGTTAAGGAAATCATCTACAATCCGTCCTACGAGCAGTTGTTCAAGGATGAGATGGATCCGTCCCTGACCGGCTATGACAAGGGTCAGAACACCGAGCTGGATGCAGTGAACGTAATGACCGGTATCTACACCGGACGTTCCCCGAAAGACAAATTCATCGTTGACGATGCAACATCCCACGATACCGTATGGTGGACTTCCGAGGAGTATCCGAACGACAACCATCGTGCAACTCAGGAAGCTTGGGATGCATGCAAGAAGCTGGCTGTTGAAGAGCTGTCCAACAAGAAGCTGTACGTAGTAGATGCATTCTGCGGCGCTAACAAGGACACCAGAATGGCTGTACGTTTCATCATGGAAGTAGCTTGGCAGGCACATTTCGTAACCAATATGTTCATCAAGCCGACCGCTGAGGAGCAGGCAAACTTCGAGCCGAACTTCATCGTTTACACAGCTTCCAAGGCTAAGGTTGAGAACTACAAGGAGCTGGGTCTGAACTCTGAGACCGCTGTTCTGTTCAATGTAACTTCCCGCGAGCAGGTTATCCTGAACACCTGGTACGGCGGCGAGATGAAGAAGGGTATGTTCTCCATGCAGAACTACTTCCTGCCGCTGCAGGGTATGGCTTCCATGCACTGCTCCGCAAACACCGATATGGAAGGTAAGCACACCGCTATCTTCTTCGGCCTGTCCGGTACAGGTAAGACCACACTGTCTACCGATCCGAAGAGACTTCTCATCGGTGATGACGAGCACGGCTGGGATGACAACGGCGTATTCAACCTGGAAGGCGGCTGCTATGCAAAGGTTATCGGCCTTTCCAAGGAGCACGAGCCGGACATCTACAACGCAATCAAGAGAGATGCTCTGCTTGAGAACGTTACCGTTGATGCAAACGGCAAGATCGATTTCGACGATAAGAGCGTTACCGAGAACACCCGTGTATCTTATCCCATCGAGCACATCAAGAACATCGCTAAGAATGTAAACGGCGTATCCGCAGGACCTGCAGCTGAGAACGTTATCTTCCTTTCAGCTGATGCATTCGGAGTACTT
>JAFXQR010000182.1 GCA_017526985.1 Lachnospiraceae bacterium | reverse complement strand
GCATCATTCGATGCATGACATCGAGCATATTGTGGAGCATTTGCGGATCGATGAGAGTGTGAAAAAAGATGTGATGGCGGTGTATCGCTTGATCGCGGAAGCGGAGAGCAAGGTACATGGCAGGGAGGTGTCCGAGATCCATTTTCACGAGGTGGGAACTATGGATGCAATCGCGGATGTGACAGCGGTGTGTATGCTGATGAAGGAACTGGCGCCGGAGCAGGTGATCGCTTCCCCGGTGGCAACCGGATATGGCGCTGTTAAGTGTGCGCACGGGATCATGCCGGTACCCGCACCGGCTACGGCCTTGCTGCTGCAGGGGATACCGTCCTATGCCGGAAGGATCGAGGCAGAATTGTGCACGCCAACGGGTGCAGCACTTCTCAAATACTTTGTGCAGCGTTTTGAGCAGATGCCGGTTATGATTACGGAACGCGTGGGGTACGGACTGGGGAAAAAAGATTTTGACAGAGCGAACTGTGTGCGTGCGTTTCTCGGGAAAACAGAAGATGCGCAGGATGGTGTGTATGAACTGTCATGCAATATGGATGATATGACCGGGGAAGAGATCGGATTTGCGACAGAGCGGCTTTTTGCTGCAGGAGCAAAGGAGGTATTTACTACACCAGTGTATATGAAGAAGAACCGTCCGGGGACGATGCTTACGGTGTTGGTAGCGCAGGAAGATCGGGAACGGATGGTGAGAGAGATCTTTAAATATACAACTACCATCGGGATACGAGAAGCTAAAAAAGACCGTTATGTGCTGGATCGGGAGATCAGGGAAGTAGAGACAGCTTTTGGGATAGTGCATAAAAAAACGGTATCCGGTTATGGAGAACAACGATCCAAATGGGAATATGAAGATGTCGCGGGGATTGCCAAAGAAAAAGGGTGCTCCGTGGAAGAAATCTGCAGGCGTTTAGATAAGTAATAAGATATATTTGGGGAAAATGTATAGAATACGTGAACGGTTTTGTGCGAGTTGCGCAGAACCGTTCTTTTTTGGTTAAAAACAGCCAAGGAACCGTCCCTGTGGCTTGCACTTTGCTTGCACTTTGCATGGTATGATAATGCAAATGGGCGAAATGCGTCCTGAAATGGTACATCAAACCACACAATAGGAGGAAAAAGAGATGGCATTTAACAAAGATTATATTTTGGAGAAGATCGCGGATACCGAGGATGGGGAGCATTCTTTTTCGGACCTTATGACAAAAGAGGGAATGCCGGAAGATGTTCCGGAGGAGATGAAAAAAATGATCGATATGGTCGGAAATGTGGTGAGTATCGATTATGTGGATCTGGGCGAAGACAGTTATGATGCATACGGATTGTATAGCTTTGTACCGGATGACCCGGATGATCCAAGCGCACATCTGTCGGTGGTGATGACCTTGACAGATCATTTAAATCCCATTGGTATGACCAGTCTGTATCAGATCGTGAACCGGATCAACGCCAGGATCCCTATAGGAGCGTTTGCGGTTTCGGAAGATGAGACCACTCTGTTTTACCGTAATTCGATACAGATCCATAAAGAGCTGGGGGATGATGCAGCTGCCGATGTTACTGCGATCGGCGTGCTTCAATCGCTGGTTATCGTCACAGAATGGATTGATGTGCTGATGGGACTGAACGACGGCACGCTTGTTTTTGAGGAATGTATAGAGCGTACAAAAGTGACTGCGGAGGTATAAGAATATGGAGATGGATCAGAAAGAACTGGAGAATATACTTTCAGATTTGACGCCGACGTACTTCAAGCCGGAGGTAGTGCATCAATTTTTGGAACATCAGAATTTTTTGATCTCCGGTCTGGATAATAAAGAAGAATTTCGCAGCCGGCTGGCGTTTACAGATGCTTATAAAAGAGAGTTTGAGGAGATCCATGAGAAATTTCGTGAGAAGTTTCATCTGGAAAAGGGGGATCATGAGTTTGACTATCTGACCAGTGATCAGTTTCGCAAGGCGACATGGATAGAGAAAAGTGTCGTATATGATATGATGAAGGACTACTTGACCTATCAGCATATCAACGGAAAGATCAGTAAAGAGGCTTATGAAAATATCATTAATCAGGAGCCAAAGGCGGAGCAGGAATTCCGCAAACAGACGCTGGATGAAAAAGAAAAGGATTTTCTGATCGATAACAGTGCTTTTTCGGATGCAAAGAAACAGGGATTGCGGGATTGCCGTAAATGGATGTACCGTAACTGTTCCAAGAGCGGTCTTCTTAATGAGACCGGAACGAAGCGTAACTATATCGATTCTTTTGGAAAACGTACGGTTGCGGAACAGATGAACACCTTATATCAGGTGGAAAAAGGGCATTATAAGATCAAAGATAACACCGGCACGCAGGAAACTGCGGCGATGTCGGATGATTATGTGCCCTCGCTGAAAGGTTTTAAAGATAAAATGGTGCGCGGATGGGTCAATCCTTATCGCCATTGGAAAAAGGCGACCGGCGACTGTTTCTACTGGAGCCGGATGGAGCGAGCTCTGAATAAGACTACCGAGATGAGCGAGCATATTGCAGCGGAATATGGCAGGTATAAAGACAGTAAAGCGCAGATAAAGCAGGATGCGCCGGAAGCAGAAGGAGAACGTAAGTCTGCTAATGCCTGGGGCAAAGATGCAGAAAAAAACAGCGATAAGATGTATAAGGATATCAGCAGTGTCGGTAAGGATTACTTCAAAGCGCTGAATGACTATACAGAAGATCGATCGGATAAGAATTTTAAGAAGGTGGAAGAATTAGGACACAAGATCCAGCAGCTTTACAAGAAAAATGCGAAGGATCCCGAATTCGGATATAATCCGCAAAAACGGGCGGCGTCCGAGGCGCTTGCCAATTATGCGGAACACATTGAAAAGAATGTCCGAAAAATGGATGACAGGGAACTAAAGCAAGGCTGGGTGGATAAGGGAAATGATATTGTCGATTATTCCACGTTAGGTGTTACTGTAGCCGGATTTGGATTTACCGGGATAAAAAAGATCACGGATTTTCTGGACGTGGCCAAAGACGGCATGGAAGCAGCCGGAACAGTCTTTACTGCGATCGGTGCGGTCAATTCCGGTGTGACGATGGTGAAGAGCGGAGTTATGGCGGCCATTTCCCAGGATCGTAAAAAGCAGGCGGAGCTTGTGAAAAAGGTGAATGAAAGAAACCGCCTGAAGAAAGGAGACGAGAACCGAAAGAATCTTACCGAAGAACAAAAAAAGAATGCAAAAGAAGCGGAAGAAGTAAACGCTGCTGCAAAGATTTCCAAGAGCAATAATAAAAATAAAAGAAATATGTATATCGTCGCAGGGGTAGGTGCCGGCGCATCCTGTGCTCTTGGCATTACCTCGCTGGCTGTCGTGGGGACCACAGTTGCTCTGCCGGTTACGATCGCTGCAGGCGTGGTCGGAGGTATCGGGTTTGGAGCAAATTATGTGGCCAAACACCTGGCAGGGAAGAATCCGGCCAAGAAATCCATCGACAGTCAGATGAAGATGGAAGATAAAGAATACGTAGACGGAAAGAATGAAAATGAGATCGATAAGGATAAAAAAGGCAAACGCTACATTGATGTAAAGATGGATGAGCGTAAATATATGGTGGAGGAAAAGCAGGGACGATTCCGGAAATATACGAATAATTATTTGAATGCACAGTATTATATTGATAACCCGGATAAGCTCAAAGACCGGATCCGTGTCAATTACGCAGTAAAGAACGGTTGTATGACCATGTATACCTACCGGCAGAACAAGGATAAAGAGAACGCGAATATCGCATACCGCCATCTTTTCCTGAAGGATCCGGATGGCCCCATTGATGAGAATAATCTGCTGAAACCGGAAGAAGTAAAAGAGCGGCTATCCGTAAAGGGCAAGACCGGTGAGGAACGAAAGGATGCGCTGAAACGACTGACCTATTATAATCTGCTGGATTCGGAAGGACGAAAGCTGTCTGCACCTAAAAATGTAAAAGAGGCAGAGAAACTGTTTACGGCCCGGGATCCGAAGGAAGTGGAGAAAGAGAAAAGAGAACGGCAGGCCAAGGATCCGATCGACGAAATGATCACGGATGCAGAAGATGCGCGCAGAATGATGGGGGCGGTAAAGCAGGATACTTTACGGATAAGTAAAGTAACAGGCGATCTTCTAAAAAGGCTGGAGAAGGCCGGAGAGGGCAATGATAAAAAGGGCTATAAGGATTTAAAAGATGCGTTGACCGAGGCCAGCCAGCTGAATGAAAGAAGCACCCCGAGAGAAGTTCGAAATGCCATGAGGAAGTTGCAGGAAGCGGGAGAGGCGTATAAAAACAGCCATAATGGTTTTTTCCAGGGAATTATCGGCAGCGGTAAGGAACGACTCAAACTGGCAAAGGAAGTAGGAGAACTGGGCAGATTCCAGAGAAAAGTGTTTAAAGAAAAATGCACGGGGATGGAATCAGATAGCAGTATCGAAGCCAATATCCGGAAACAGGATGGTGTTGTCAGGGATCTGAAAGAAGAAAAAAAGTCGAAGCAGGGACCGGAAAAAGCCGACCGGAAGGAAGAGATCAAAATGGGTGCGCAGAAACGCGCGGAGCAGCGGCAGAACGAAGCAAACAGCCACAAAAAACCGGTCATGGGCGGCTCGGCAAAGAAGTAAAAATACAGAGCTTGCACTTGTCATGCTATACTTTTTTATAGATTATTATTGTACTGGCATTTTGCATAAATGGACAAAGATCTTTTGTGTATTTTGTAAAGGAGGAAAAGTCTATGCCACATTATTTTACAGCGAGTGATGCATCGATGATAGCTTCTCAGGCCGGAGATATTGCCAATCTTCTGCCGGAGCCGGAAAATGTACCGGGACGATCCCCCGAGACGGAGAAGGATCTTTCCAAATGGAAGATCGAAGAACTGGCACAGCAGATGTTTATGATCGGCGTTCAGCATCCGGTCCAGAAGCAGAAGATTGACGAACAAAGCTACGAACCCTATCCGGAGAAAGCGGTGGAGGAAATGTTGCCGTACATAGAAGAGCTTGGGAAGCGCTGCAGGGGTTATCTGGATAATCCGGAGTATGGTGCAGAAAAGCGGCCGGTGCTGAATGCGTATCTGAGGAATGTGGGGATCAAGACCGAAATGTGCGAGAAGGGGGTAAATTTTGATCGTACGCTGATCGATCATGGCATGGCGGGACAGGTGGCAACGCTGCAGCTTATGGACACCGTTCTTCCGAAGGTGGAAAAATTAAGCGCCGAAGAAAGAAAAAACACACTGGATGCTTATGAGAAAAAGGCGAAAGAAGGTCCGTTCTTTGATCTGATCCATAATGGCCTGGATCAGATGCAGATCACCGGAGAATATGAGGCGGCCAGACTGGATGAAAAGCATCCGATGACAGTATCGGAAAGAGCCGGTTTTGAAGAACGGGCCAAAAATAAGTTGACAGAGATTCATGAGGGGATCCAAAAGGTCTATCAGTGTCTGGATGATGAGAAGTTTAAGCTGGAAGACTATCCGTATATGAATACCAAGACCGTACAGAATCTGAAGGAAAGCAGAGGACTGCCCAATGCTAAGACCTGTGCATTGCGTGAGCGCGCATTGCTGGAGGGCGGGGAGCATATGGAGGACTACCGGAAGGCTTACCATATGAACCATCTGGTGGCATCCATCGAAAATGATGCGGAGAAGATGTATAAGGTTCTGCCGGATGCAAAGTTGCAGACCAATGAGAAAGTAATGGAATGGATGACACTGCTGGATCAGGTAAAGGATCAGGGCAGGGACCTGGATACGCAGCCGGATAAAATCAGCAAGATCAAAGAGAATCTGGCTAAACAGGGAATCACGATGAATGCATACAAACAGGGGATGCAGGAGAAGCTGATGGAAGGTGCATCAGAATTGAAGGCGGATCCGACGATCAGTGAAGCGGAGCGGCAGTTTTTTGCGTATGCGGAAACAAGGCTTGCGGAAGAGAAAAAAGACCATGGGGTTTCCAAGGCGGAAACAGAAAAGGCAAAAGATTATATCAGTACGCGTGTGAAGAAGGAGACCGCGGAGATCCTTGAAAGTAAGAAGGCGGATCTGGAGCTGGATCGTGAGCTTACGGAGAATGGTTACGGAATGCCGGAACGCTGGCAGCCGCAGGAAAGCACGGAACTTATGACGGAGATGGATATCACGAATCTGGTGGGAGCCACCGTAAAGATGAACGGGATCATCGGAGAGAAAGGGGCGCGATATGTAGGGGAATTCACAACGAAAATGAATCACTCCGAATTGGGACAAAACGGAACCTTTCAGTATTACGGCATTGGAAACGGATTTGTGCGGCAATATAGCGAGGCGGCAATGGACGAGCTGACCGGAGAGGTGATCCATCCTGCGGAAGAGATGCGTACACTTTTACAGGACATGAATCGTGATGTCAGACAGGCAATGACGGAAACACCAAGCGGGAACAAGCTGCAGCGGGCAATGCAGGGGTATGTGGAGAGCCTGACCCGTGAAGCTCTGGACCATAAGGAACCGATCATTGATCGCGGAAAAGATGCCTTTCTATCCTATGCAAACGGTATGTGGGCCAATATCACCGAGCCGGGGGAGGGGAAAAATCTGAAATGGCCGGAGGCAGAACGACTGGATGCTAAGTTTGGCTTTGGCGCGATCATGCAGGATTGCGTGACTTTGCATGAAATCAATCGTAGCAGTACACAGCGTGAAACAGCAGGTATCGTGGATGCTGCCAAGGAGCAAAAGGAACGGGAATTATATGGGAAACTGCTGGACCGCGTAGAGAAAAACGCACAAAAAATATTGGATACACCGGAAGCAGATCGTCCGGAGATTGCGGGGCTCTTTGATGCCACCAATCAGAAGAATGCCAAGATCGATATTTTTGAGGACCGTGGTGTCAAGATTGTAGTTAATACGGCGAAAGATTATCGGGAGGGATTGAAGAATGGGTGGCCTATCCATGAACTTCCTTTACATTCTGCGGTGAAACATTATACGGAACTGTGCGAAAGAGCCATGAATCTGATGGATCCGGAGATGGCTGCGGGGATGAAGAAAAGCGTGGATGCGCTGAAGGAGACCTTGAATAGAGATATCGGTGGTCTGAATGAAAAGGAAAAATCGGATTTCTTCAAGGGCCTGTCGGAGAGTGTGACCGATATCAACCGGCAGAAAGCAGAGATGATGCAAAATCCGGCGATCAGTCAGGAGGCAATGAGTAAGCTATCGCATAGCGGCGCAAAGACAGGAAACGGTACCGGCAGAGATATATCCAATGGAATACTTCCGGATGCGTTGGTACAGGCAGCACAGAACAGTATGAAACGGGCCGTAACGATGGGACAGGCGAGACCACAGGAACTGGCCGGACTACAGACCGAAATGCAGCGAAACTCTCTGGAAGATGCAACACTGATGATGAACCGTACCGGAGAAGCATATAGTTTTGTGAGTAAGACACAGTTTAAGTACCAGCAGATGTATAAAGAACTGCAGTCGCTTAAGAAGAGCGGAGAGAAAAATTCTGAATATTTTCAGAATATGGAAAACGCATTAAAGACTTTATCAGGAATGGACGGAAAGAAATCACCGGCGCAGCTTACAGAAGCATACAGAGCCATGGAAGATGCGGCGCAGACCTATGTGGATGAGCGAAGCGGTTTGTTCAGTGCCTGGAGCAAAAACGGTAAAGACCGAAGAAGTTTTGCGTCCAGACTGGCAGAACAGGCTTGTCAAGATCGAAAGGAGCTGCAGTCCATGGTGCAGCGGGATGATCGTTTACCGAATGTGCCGGGGCAGGACGGGTATTTGGAGGCCATCCGTAGTGCCAGAAACGGTGTTCGTGGACCGTTAAACGAACATGAACCTCTGGAATCCCAGCTACTGCGATACAGCAATGCCGTGGAACAGTTTACGCCTCCGAAGATGGCTATGGAAAACAATATGCAAAAACAAAAGGATACCGGGGCGCTGAATGCGATAAAACAGAAGCAGGCTGACAAACAGGCAGAAAAGGAAAAGGCAGCACAGAAAGCGCAAGAGGCGCAGAAGAAAGAAACTCAAAAAGAAGCAAAAAAAGAAGCAAAAAAAGAAGTCAAAAAGGAACCGGTAAAGCAGCCAGCAAAGGGTGTTGGCAAAAAATAATAAAGCCGGAACTTCATAGACAGTTCAGCAAAACTATTATAAACTTATAAAAACAGTAAAGGGGATTCGGTATGGATCATAATACTCTGGAGGAAATCTATCAGGATCTTGAACTGTGTGACGAACCGGAGAAATACTCGGAGCATTATCAGCGTTTCATCAAAGAAGCGTATCATCTGTCACTGTCGCTGCGAAAAGCCGGCGCGGATGATCCGCATAATCCGAACGGGCAGGCAGCATTGGCGGAGTTTTACGGAACGCTGGAGGAACTGGTACAGATCCACCTGGATGAGAAACTGGGGGAACAGCAGGAAATCGATACCTTGCAGGCAGGGGATCCGAGACTGGTGCGGTTTAAAGAGTTACAGCCGGTGCTGGACCGTCAGATCCATACATTGCTGGAGTATACCAATCCCTCCATGCAACTGATGAAGACCGCAGCCAATCTGCGCGAACATACCGAGCAGGCTCTGACGGAACTGGAAAATCTCGCTTCACAAAGTGTATCCAATGTACAATTACGATATGACGAAACGCAGGCAAAGGCGTTTTATGATTTTATTGCGGAAAAACAGGACAGTTTTCAACAGATGCTGAGCGCAGAACAAAAACAGTATCTGCAGGGGGAGACGGAAAACTCTGAAGTGACACTGAACCGGGAGCACTATCAGGATGTGGAGCAACTGATCCTCTTTGCCCAAAAAGTCTATGAGGATACCGAACTGCAACCGGCCAACCGGACAGCGGTCCTTCGCCTGGTGAGCTGCATTCAGGAGTTTTATTACGAAAATATGATTCCTGAAGAAAATCGATATGTTCTGCGAGAAGACGAGCAGGTACGGACATTTCTCGATATGCTGGACGATTACCAGAAGGATGCGATGTGCGCATTGGCGGAAGAAATGCAGGAGTCGAGTACCAATGCTGCGGCCTATGCGACACGGCTGAAAAAACTGGCAGGGCGAATCTGGGAAAATGTAAGATGTACACTGGATACGGTTCGTTACGACCGTTGGGAAGACTGGCAGAATAAGGATCTTTCGCAGATACAGGACCACTTCCAGAGGATGGGCATGCAGAAACTGATGGAAGAATATGGTTTGCAGACCAGAGAACAGTTTTATCTGCGGGCGCGTCTGGAGAGCAATCCTGCCTTTGACGGATTTGCTCTGGCAGAGCAGACCATGGAACTGATGGCATTGAATCGTAAGGGACTGCCGGAAGAAGTGACTGTGGGAGGAGAGACGCGCAACCTGCAGGCGGAATTTGAGATGATCCTGACCAAATCCTATGACTGCGCTACGGCAGCGATGTCCTATTATATACCGGATGCGGATGGCAGGCTGCGTTATTTATGCCGTGAAGAGATTGAGGATCTGGGTACGAAGTATATGGATCTGAATGCGGATATGATGGATCTGTGTGATGCGGTGACAGAAAAGGGCAGCGGTCAGTTTTCGGATTTTCCGATGGAGCATTTCCGCGAGATCCGGGAAGAACTGGCAGGCTATACAGCGGATTTCTTCAATGCCGTAAATTATATCAATCAGTATGCGGACAGGATGGAACGAAATACGATCCGGCCTTTTTCCATTTATGATCTGTTGGGGCAGATCGCACCGAATGGCGGGGATGGGCTGTTCGCGATCACACCGGTATTGAAAGAGGAGCTGCAGGATGTGCCTTATGATCCGGAGCAGGAGGGAGATGTCGATCCGGCAGAACAGGTAGTCAATGCGGTGGCAGAGCTGACGGATGAGATCCTGCCGGAATTGTTACGGGAACGAGCAGGCGGCAAACTGTTTGTACCGTTGGAACCGAAAAAACTGCAGGAGCTTGGGGAACTCTATACGGAAAAAGAACAGTATCTGCGGGAATATATCCGGGAGATGTCGCAGATCATGGATGATCTGACGGAAGCAGAACATATCTTTTTAAAAACCGTACGGGAAGCACATACCTGCATCTCACGGATGGCTATGGTATACGGTCTTCTGAACGGTGACGAACAAGGAGACCGTCTGGCAGGAGATATCGACCAGTATATCGAAGATGAGGGCAGGCGGAAACGGGAAGAAGAGGAGAGCGGTACTTCCCAGCCTTCGCGTTACAGCGCCGAGGAATCCAATCTTCTGCGCTATGCTATGAATTGCAGACAGATGATGCAGCATAACTGTGTGCTGGTTTCTTTTCTTTTGGAAGATCCGCAGGAACAGCATGGTGTGGAAATGCTCTCCCGAAACTATAACGCAGCGTTGTATGAAGAAACGGCTGAAAACCGGCAGGATATTTCGAAAATACCCTGGACAGGGGGATGCCGTGATCTGTCGATGATCCCGGAATACCGGATGCAGCTGGATGACGAGGATTCCGTAGAAAAAATCATGCAGTATGCCTCCAAGAATGACTGGCCGCTATTTCTGAAGGTGCTGGAAATGAGCATGAGTGATCTGCCGGTCTATATGAAAGAAACGAATATCTATGTTCGGGACGAGGACAGTGATAATCCGGTGACGGAAACAATCAATGTCTCCGAAATGATCCGCACAGAGATTGATAACTGGTGGCGCCTGGGTGGTACGGTACAAGATTACATGGAAGTCATGGGAATTGCAAATATCGTACAGAGAAAAGATGGTTTTCAGGAATTTGCGGATACCAGGGACGGCATGCGGATCGCAGGCTTTTTAAATCGTATCCAAAGAAATCTGGAAAATGCAGGTCTCGGTGTAGAGCCACAGAGAGCTTTATCGGATCCGGAGATCCCGGACGGTTATAACGAGACCAGAGCAAGGAATGCGGCGAATGAATTGTTTGGTGAACTGGACCGGACGATACGGCACGAGCGAATGCCGGAAGTGCGGATCCCGTTGGCGCAGGAATGTACGAAAGGCGAAAACTATATGGATGTGACCGTATCCAAGGTACGCGCCAACACGGATACCACTTCGCTGGAAAATGATCTGTTCTATACAACGGTTCAGGATTTCAGGGCATCCGACTTTGTAGGAAACTTTAAGAATATCGATCGGAATATGGAAAACCTGCAGTATTCCATCGAGGGCCTGAGTGAACAGGAGATCGCAGAGGTATTTTCGGAAACCAGGAAAAACCGCTTTGATGCGACAACAGAGAGACAGATCCGGGAAGCCAGAAATGTGGTGCGCAAAGTGCAGGAAGATGTACTCTACCAGTTGCAGCAGGGAAATGTACAATATGGGGAGGCCGGAGACCTGAAACAGGCAGATGCATTTGATGGTGCAAAATATCTGGCAGAAATGGCGGATCTGCAGGTCATGGATTATCTTTGCGGGATCCCCAAGCGTACACCGGAAGATCTGCGCCTGGGATTTGAAATGAGGGATGATGAGATCCGTTTTGCCGGGATCACCGGAGCAGACCGGCCGCAAACCAGACCGTTTCTGCGAAGATCGCCGGAGGAAGAACGACGGAAGTTTGTGCAGCCGGAAGATATGCTGGTGATGACGGCAGAAATGTACGAAAAGATCAAACGCTGGGAAAGCGCGCGCATGGAAGCAGATGACAGCAGTCTCACGCGTGAAGAAAGAGACATCTTTTTGCGTATCGATGAAGAAGTGGCACACGGTTTTGACCGGAGATTGAAGCAGCTTTTAATCGTTACGGAGGATCCGGCGGAAACCTGTTATGAAGATAAACGATACAGGACGCTCGGAGAAGAGTATCCGATTGATATCAAACCCGGCAGTATACGGGTGCTTGCGCGGGAAGATTTTGTAAAACTGCATCTGACGGATCTGGTGCTGGGAAAGATCACAGCTGCAGTAAAGGATAAGCGCACTGTTCCGGCACGGAATCTTTTTGATGTGATGGCGGACCTTCCGCAGAAATGTTCGGATGCGTTGGTGGACAAGGGCATTGCTTATCTGTGCAATACAACGGATCCGAAATTCGGAAAAGGTCTGGGCACACTGGGCAATCTGATGTACCGGGAACAGAAGAAGACTTACGATCAGTTCCTGGATAATCTGATGTGCCGGGGACTCTGCAAACATTTCGAACTGTACTACGGGGATGTATCGGCCATGGCAGAGAATGTCGGTGAGAAACAGAATGTGCTGCAAAGGCTGTTTGGGGACGGAAACAGTTTTAATACCGTGGTAGAGGCAGCAGAAAATTTACGAACGGCTATCCGCGAAAATCGGAACCTGGTAGCGGATGAGATCCGGATGGCGGGGAGCAGAGAAGATTGTGTATCTGCAGAACGGGCCGGAGATATCAGTCTGTACCGGCAAGAACGGCTGGAATATGCGCAGACATTGTCAGACGCACAGGGGCATCCGTATCCCGAGGAGCTTCCGGTGGTGACGAGAGATCCGTATCTGTATTCCCGTTCGCTGAAGGCTATGGAAGATTTTCGCGCCAAACTGCAGGAATATCTGGATAAACGAAAGAATCCGCTCAACGAACAGGGAAAGATCCGATACCGTGCGGTACTGGATCTGTACAACAGTGTCAATGAATCCATCGCTTTTTATGCGGCGCTGACCGGAGATACTTCTGTTGTACCGATGGTGGCGAACGAGCCGGAGAACGCTCCTTACAGTGTTGTTTTTGCACAGATGTATAAGAATCAGAAGGAATATGAAATGACCACGCCGTATTATTATGTTACGACGCTGAAGAAACAGGAGGAGGCATCGGAACGGAAAATGAGCACTGCGGTTTCCGGGGCAGGACAGAAGAATAATGGCGGAGCTCAGAGAACGGATGCTAAGGATACACAGGCAGCACCGAGTGTCCGTGTGCGTCCGGCAGAAGGCAGCCGCAAGATCAATCTGAATGCACTGATGAACAGTGAGAACCCCAGACGCAGAAAAAGCACGGCGGAATGAGAAATGGGGATTAGGATAAAGAATACGGAAGGAGAATGGGAATGTTACAGGTAGAGAAACAAAAGGAAGGAAAAACGCTGATCATGTCTCTGATCGGAAAGCTGGATACGGTGACGGCACCGCAGCTCAAGGAAACGATCGATGATTCGCTTTTGGATGCAGATAAACTGATCCTGGATTTTCAGGAACTGGAGTATACCTCTTCCGCAGGGCTTCGCGTACTCCTGACCGTTTATAAGATGATGGCAGACCGGGAGGGACTGATCATCCGCAATGTGAATGATACGATCATGGAGGTATTTGCTTCTGTGGGATTTACCAGATTTATAAAGATTGAGTAAGGTTATAGCGGAAGAGATTATGAAAGAAAGAGATGTCCTTTGGGAAAATGAAGTCAATTCCAACAAGGTCATGACCAGTGCATTGTTTGCGAGTGTCGGCGCGCTGGGGGTGATCTGTATCCTGCTTGATGCGGGATTTCTGTATGTTCCAACCAATCCTCGTGTACCGCTGCTGGCCAATATGATACTTATGTCTGTGGCAGGGATCATTAGTATTCGTTATAAGCATGACAAAAGATGGCTGAAATATCTGTTGATGGGAACGCTGATCGTCGCCTATTGTTATATGGATATATTGTTTACATACTATGCGGCACCGGTGATGATGATCCCGGCAGTATTGTCCAGCAAGTACTTTATCAAAAAATATACGATACGGGTTACGGTAGTAACATTCGTTCTCTTCTTTATCACGGCGATCATTGGGGCAAGAGTGGGGCTTACAGATCTGAACAGTCTGGAGTTGCCGGCCGGTACCGTGATCCAAATGGGAGAGAATACCTGGCTTAGTGATGCGATTGAAGGGTATTCATATGATAAAGATCGGATGGTTTGTAATGTGCTTATGTATAGCTATTCGATAAAATTTCTTTTAGGACTTATTGTAGCGGTTGGCTGTGTGCGGGTTTCCGAACAGGGACATGATCTGGTTTTCCGGCAGCAGGAACTGACGGAGAAGACGGCCAGGACCGAGGCGGACCTTTCCGTGGCGGCCAGGATCCAGACGGATGTGTTACCGTCAAAGTTCCCGGCTTTTCCGGAACGGAAAGAATTTGATATCTATGCTTCCATGACGCCGGCAAAAGAAGTGGGCGGTGATTTTTATGATTTCTTTCTGGTGGATGAGGACCATCTCTATATGACCATCGCAGATGTGTCGGGAAAAGGGATACCTGCGGCAATGTTTATGATGGCAGCAAAGAACATCTTGGCCGAGCATGCGCGGATGGGAAAAACTCCGGCGAAGATCCTGGAGGGAGCGAACAGGACACTGTGTATCAATAATACCGAGAATATGTTTGTCACAGCATGGGTAGGCATACTGGAGCTGTCTAACGGACGAATGGCGGCGGCCAGTGCAGGACACGAATGTCCGGCTGTCAAAACACCGGAAGGGCAGTTTAAGATATTTAAGGACGAACACGGATTTCCGCTTGGCTGGTTTAAGGAGTCGGAGTATAAGGAATATGAAATGACACTCACGCCGGGGACAGCATTTTTTTCATACACGGACGGCGTGACAGAGGCTATGGATGCAGAAGATAAGCTGTTTGGTAGGGGGCGGCTTGAAGCTGCACTGAATGCTGACAGGGAAGCGGTACCGGAAAAGGTATTGGAGAAGGTTCGGCGCGGTGTCGCGGAGTTTGTGAAAGACGCGGAACAGTTTGATGATCTGACCATGCTGGGACTCCTGTATCACGGAAAATGAGCCAAGGGGACTGAGCCACAGGGACACAAGATATAGTGGTTGACAGAAGTACGGAAAGTAAGCGCTTACACTCGTAAAACGCATATAATTCAATAAAATTACACAATTTTCTCTTGAAATTTCATACTATATCCGCTAAAATGAGTTTGCTGTGAAAAATTGGGTTCACACAACAACATATTTTTTATGGAGGAATAAACAATGGCAGTAAAAGTAGCAATCAATGGTTTTGGCCGTATCGGTCGTCTTGCATTCAGACAGATGTTTGGTGCAGAAGGTTACGAAGTAGTAGCAATCAACGATCTTACCTCTCCGAAGATGCTTGCTCATCTTCTGAAGTATGATTCTTCTCAGGGCAAGTACGCTCTGGCAGATACCGTATCTGCAGGCGAGGATTCCATCACTGTTAACGGTAAGACCCTGAAGATCTACAAAGAGCCGGATGCAAACAACTGCCCGTGGGGCGAGCTTGGCGTAGATGTAGTTCTGGAGTGCTCCGGTTTCTACACCTCCAAGGAGAAGGCTCAGGCGCACATCAATGCAGGCGCTAAGAAGGTTGTTATCTCCGCACCGGCCGGCAACGATCTGCCTACCATCGTATACAATGTTAACCACACCACGCTGACCAAGGATGACAAGATCATCTCCGCAGCTTCCTGTACTACAAACTGCCTTGCTCCGATGGCAAAGGCTCTGAACGACCTGGCTGGTATCAAGTCCGGTATCATGAGCACCATCCACGCATATACCGGTGATCAGATGATCCTGGACGGCCCGCAGAGAAAGGGTGATCTGAGAAGATCCCGTGCAGGCGCTATCAACATCGTTCCGAACAGCACCGGCGCTGCAAAGGCAATCGGTTTGGTTATCCCGGAACTGAACGGCAAGCTGATCGGTTCTGCTCAGCGTGTACCGACCCCGACAGGTTCTACCACCATCCTGGTAGCTACTGTTGAGAAGAGCGTTACCAAGGAAGAGATCAACGCTGCAATGAAGGCAGCTGCTACCGAGTCCTTCGGTTACAACGAGGAAGAGATCGTTTCTTCTGATATCGTAGGCAGCACCTATGGTTCCATCTTTGATGCTACCCAGACAATGGTAGGTCAGGATAATCTGGTACAGGTAGTATCCTGGTATGACAACGAGAACAGCTACACCTCTCAGATGGTTCGTACTATCAAGTACTTCGCTGAGTTGGGCTAATTTCGTAAATCCGCGGATCTGTCCGGTAAGCGCAGTCGCCGGGTAGTGAAACAAATGTGTTAAACTTGCGAACCGCAGTCAGACACGTTGCAAATGTATGATGGCCACATACCGCACAGCGGGTCAGATGATCGTTCGGTGATAGAGGTCCGGTCCATATGGACCGGGCCTTCTTTGATAAAAAAAGAATTTAATTTATATATTTTAGGAGGAAAAAACAATGGCATTAAACAAGAAATCCGTTGATGATTTCAGCGCAAAGGGAAGACGCGTACTGGTTCGTTGTGACTTCAATGTACCTCTGAAGAACGGCGAGATCACTGATGAGACTCGTATCAACGCTGCACTTCCTACCATCAACAAGCTGGTTGCAGATGGCGGCAAAGTAATCCTTTGCTCCCACCTGGGTAAGGTTAAGGAAGGTCCGAACGATAAGGAATCTCTGGCACCGGTTGCTAAGAGACTGTCCGAGAAGCTGGGCAAAGAAGTAAAGTTCATCGCTGATTGGAATGTTACCGGCGCTGATGCTACCGCTGCTGTAGCCGCTATGAACGAAGGAGATGTGATCCTGCTGCAGAATACCCGTTTCCGTGGCGAAGAAGAGACCAAGCCGGCTAAGGCTGGTGACAAGTTTGCTGCAGAGCTGGCTGAGCTGTGCGATGACTATGTATGCGATGCTTTTGGTTCCGCACACCGTGCACACGCATCCGTTGCAGTCGTAACCGAGAAGGTTCGTGCAAAGGGCGGCAACTGTGCAGTTGGTTACCTGATGAAGAAAGAGATCGACTTCCTGGGCAACGCTGTTGAGAATCCGGTTCGTCCTTTCGTAGCAATCCTGGGCGGTGCTAAGGTTGCAGATAAGCTGAATGTAATCAATAACCTGCTGGAGAAGTGCGACACCCTGATCATCGGCGGTGGTATGGCATTTACCTTCCTGAAGGCAAAGGGCTATGAGATCGGTAAGTCTCTGGTAGATGATGAGAAGATCGATTACTGCAAGGAGATGATGGCTAAGGCTGAGAAGCTGGGCAAGAAACTGCTGCTTCCGGTAGATACCACCATCGCTGCAGGTTTCCCGGATCCGATCGATGCTCCGATCGAAGTATCTTTCGTAGATGCTGACAAGATCCCGGCAGACAAGGAAGGTCTGGATATCGGACCGAAGACCCAGGAGCTTTTCGCTGAGGCTGTTAAGTCTGCTAAGACCGTTGTTTGGAACGGACCTATGGGTGTATTCGAGAACCCGACTCTGGCAAAGGGTACCATTGCAGTAGCAAAGGCACTGGCAGAGACCGAAGCTACCACGATCATCGGCGGTGGTGATTCTGCAGCAGCTGTTAACCAGTTGGGCTTCGCAGATAAGATGAGCCACATCTCTACCGGTGGCGGTGCTTCCCTTGAGTTCCTTGAGGGTAAGGAACTTCCGGGTGTTGTAGCTGCAGACGATAAGTAATGACTTAATGAGCGCGAGCCCGCTTTTTGCGAAGGGCGAATTTAGTCAGTACTTACCTGCTGAGCTTAACGAACACGAGCCTGCTTTTGGCGAAGTGTGAGTTTAGCGACATCAGGTAAGTAAGGCTAGCGATACACTTCGTATTTACCTGCTGAGCCAAATGAGCGCGAGCCCGCTTTTTGCGAAGGGCGAATTTAG
>JAFXQR010000181.1 GCA_017526985.1 Lachnospiraceae bacterium | reverse complement strand
CATGGAATACCGGGATGTCTAGCGTCTCTTTCAGTCTTTCTTCGATCTCAAAGCAGCGCGGAGCACTGATGTCTTCCAGGTTGACGCCGCCGTAGCCCGGAGCCAGCCATGTTACGGCTTTGATGATCTCTTCGGTATCCTGAGTATCCAGGCAGATCGGTACGGCATTTACACCGCCGAATTCCTTGAACAATACGGCCTTGCCTTCCATAACCGGCATAGCAGCCTTCGGGCCGATGTTGCCGAGACCCAGAACGGCGCTGCCGTCGGATACGACCAGGATCGTGTTGGACTTGATCGTGTATTTGTAGGCAGCTTCGGGATCTTCCGCGATCACCTTGCAGGGTTCCGCAACACCCGGTGTGTATGCCAGCGCCAAGTCTTCTGCCGTTTTCACGGAAGCCTTGGCAGTGGTATTCAGCTTGCCTTTCCATTCTTCATGTAACTGTAATGCTTTTTCAGCGTTCGTCATGATGATATCTCCTTTTTCCTAAAATAATGCTTGAAATCCGTATATTTCATAAGTTTATCATTTTGCCCGAAAAAGTACAAGAAAAGTATTTGCATTTTCAAAAAAATAGTGTATAATGCAAGCCGTAGGTAATCAGAAACAGCAGTAAGTTGATTCATGGACATTTCGTTTAGGAAATCCCATCAATGATTAGCACATAATTAAGTTTTCGGGCATAGTACTTATACCGTAAATATATATATCGTTAAACCAATGTAGTATTTTTATTATATTTTTTGGAGGAAACAGAATGGCATCTAACATGAGAGAACGTTATGAAACCATTTCTCTGGCAGACCTGAAGGAAATGGCGAAGTTTCGTGGCATCAAGGGCATTTCTACCATGAAAAAAGCTGACCTCATCGACGCAATGGTTGCGAAGGATGATGAGGAAGAAAAAGAAAAGCAGGCAAAGGTGGCAGAACTGATCGCACCTAAGGCATCTGCGGAGGATAAGGGAGAAAAGGGCGAGAAGACGGAACGCAAGAAAGCTTTTGATGTGGATCTTCTGACCGAAGAGCAGATCAAGGAACTGGACAGCGGGCAGACCGTAAACGGCATCCTGGAAGTGATGCAGGGCGGGTTCGGCTTCATCCGCTGCGAAAATTTCCTGCCGGGAGCAAACGATGTGTATGTGGCACCGAGCCAAATCCGCCGTTTCGGCTTGAAGACCGGCGATATCCTGACCGGTAACACCAGGATCAAGACGGAAAAGGAAAAATTCCGTGCGCTGTTGTATCTGACCAATGTGAACGGTTATGCACCGGAGACCACACCGAACCGTCTGAACTTTGAAGAGATGACGCCGATCTTCCCGAACCAGAAGATCCGTCTGGAGCGTCCGGGGGCGCCGGTATCCATGCGTATCATGGACCTGATCAGCCCTATCGGTAAGGGACAGCGTGGTATGATCGTGGCACAGCCGAAGGCAGGTAAGACAACGCTGCTGAAGGATGTGGCAAAGTCCATCAAAGTGACCAATCCGGATATGCATATGATCATCCTGCTCATCGATGAGCGTCCGGAGGAAGTAACGGATATGAAGGAAGAAGTCGGCGGACCGGGCGTAGAGGTCATCTACTCCACCTTCGACGAGACACCGGAACACCACAAGCGTGTGGCGGAGATGGTGGTGGAACGTGCAAGACGTCTGGTAGAATATAAGAAAGATGTTATCATCCTGCTGGATTCCATTACCCGTCTGACCAGAGCGTACAACCAGGTGGTTCCGCCCAGCGGCCGTACACTTTCCGGCGGTCTGGACCCTGCGGCAATGCATCCGCCCAAGAGATTTTTCGGTGCAGCGCGTAATATGCGTGAAGGCGGCAGCTTAACGATCCTGGCAACCGCACTGGTAGATACCGGCAGCAAGATGGATGATGTGGTGTACGAGGAATTCAAAGGTACCGGTAACATGGAACTGGTACTGGACCGCAAGCTTTCCGAGCGCCGTATCTTCCCGGCCATCGATATTCCGAAGTCCAGTACGCGTCGTGAAGACCTGCTGCTCACCAAGGAAGAACTGGAAGCGATCAGCACCATCCGCAAAGCGATCAACGGCGTACGTCCGGATGATGCAGTGGACAAGATCATCGATATGTTTGCCAAGACGCAGAGCAACAAAGATTTTGTGCAGATGATCCAGAAGACGAGATTTTATTAAACAGCTGCCTGCAAAAATATACTTGCAAAAATTTTACTTGCATTCAAAAGTAAATTGTGGTACATTTTAGAAGTTGTTGTAAACATGGAGTGTTCCACACACGTATAAAGAAATAACCTTGTTTATCCGTGAGGTGGAAAGAAGGAGTGTAAAATGAGAGAAGGAATCCATCCTGAGTATTATCAGGCAACCGTAACCTGCAACTGCGGAAACACATTTGTGACCGGTTCTACAAAGTCCGAGATCCACGTAGAAATCTGCTCCAAGTGCCATCCGTTCTACACCGGCCAGCAGAAGGCTACCCAGGCTCGTGGTCGTGTAGATAAGTTCAACAAGAAGTACGGCGTAGCTGCAAATAAGTAGATTTTGTATTTGCAAATTGAGAAGTTGGGATAGGAGAACCCTGTCCCAACTTTTTTCGTATCTTTAGAGGAAAACAAATGGCAAAGAAAAGAAAAACAGTCTATTCCGGCATCGGCGGCCAGGCAGTCTTAGAAGGCGTGATGATGCGCAACAAGCAGGAGTATGCAGTGGCGGTGCGCAAGCCGGATGGCACCATTGATGTGTCGGTAAAGAAGGCAAAGGGAAATCCGGACAGCCTGCTGCGCAAGATCCCGTTTATCCGAGGTATCTTCAATTTTGTGGATTCTCTGGTGCTGGGGATGGATATCTTATCCTACTCGGCCGAGGTGGGGGAAGGTGAAGAAGAGGAAGAAGACGGCATTCTGGAAAAGCTTTTTCACGATAAGGCAGATGATGTGGCTATGGGGATCACGGTGCTGATCTCGGTCGCATTTGCCATCCTGCTGTTTATGGTGCTGCCTTATGCGGTATCGGAACTGCTGGGCAAATATATCCGCAACCATTCTCTGGTGCTGTTGATCGAGGGTGTGCTGCGTATCCTGGTTTTTTTGATCTATGTGGCAAGCATCGCTTTGATGAAGGATATCTGCCGGCTGTACCAGTATCACGGCGCGGAACACAAATGTATCAACTGCATTGAGTCGGGACGGCCGCTGACGGTAAAGAATGTAAAGCGTTCCTCCCGTTTCCATAAACGCTGCGGAACGAGTTTTCTGATCCTGGTGGTATTGATCGGTATCGTGCTCTGCTTCTTTATACAGACGGATGTAGTCTGGAAGCGGATGGCGCTGCGTATCGCACTGGTGCCGGTGATCGCGGGTATCTCTTATGAATTGCTGAAACTGGCAGGGACAAAGGAAAGCATCCTGCTGGATATCGTCTCGGCACCGGGACTGTGGCTGCAGCGTGTGACCACCAAGGAGCCGGATGACGAAATGATCGAAGTGGCCATTGCCTCCTTGGAAGCAGTATTTGACTGGGAAGCCTTCCAGAAGAAGCATTTCAAGACCAAAACCGTGAAGAAAAAGCGGGTGGAAGCAGACGGCCGTGAGGTGGAGACCGGCGAAGAGACCCTGGAGATCAGTGTGCTGGAGGTCGAAGAGATCCTGGCAAGGATACAAGCGAATAAGCAGAATAACGAGGATGCGGACGAATGAGTATCAGTTATCGGGAAGCTTATCTGCAGGGAAAGGAACGACTGCTGGCGGCAGAGGTACCGGAAGCGGAGCAGAATGCGAGACTGCTGCTGGAGTATGTCTGCGGTACAGACCGACAGGCAATGCTGCTGGCGCCGGAACGGACTCTGACGGGAGCGGAGGAAGCGCGGTATTCGGAAGTGACCCGGGAACGCGCCCGCAGGGTACCGTTGCAGCATATCACCGGTTCGCAGTATTTCATGGGACTGGAATTTGCCGTGGACGGGCGTGTGCTGGTACCGAGACCGGATACGGAGATCCTGGTGGAGGAAGTCATAAAGGACGGTGCGTCCGGAGCGAAAGTGCTGGATCTGTGTACGGGCAGCGGTTGCATTTTATTAAGTATCTTAAAGTACAGCAATTCTGCTACCGGGATCGGAACAGATCTGTCGGCAGATGCGCTTTCGGTAGCAATGCACAATGCAGAGCGTCTGCAGATCCCGGCGGCATTTTACCGGGGAGATCTGTTTGCGGCATTGCCGGAAGAAGCGGCGAAGGGCTTTGATATCATCGTTTCCAATCCGCCCTATATCGAGACGGCGGAGATCGATACGCTGATGCCGGAGGTGCGGGAACACGATCCGTATATGGCGCTGGACGGCGGTGCGGACGGGCTGGATTTTTACCGCAGGATCATCGCGGAAGCACCGGAGCATTTTGCGGCGGAGGGCCGGCTGTATCTGGAGATCGGATGCACGCAGGCGCCGGCAGTGGAGGCGCTGATGAAGGCACAGGGCTATACGGAGATCCGTACGGTGAAGGACTACGCCGGGCTGGATCGTGTAGTAGTTGGTACATACAAGTCATACTTGCCTTCCCCTTGAGGGGAAGGTGGCCGAAGGCCGGATGAGGTGGACCAGGCATTGTGATATTATAAGGGTTAAGTGAGGTAAGTAACATGTTTGACAAATTAGAAGATCTATTAAGGCGATTTGAAGAGATATTGAATGAGCTGTCGGAGCCGGGTGTGGCAAACGACACCAAGCGTTTCCAGCGGCTGATGAAGGAGCAGAGTGATCTGACGCCCATCGTGGAAGCGTACAAGGCATACAAGCAGAGCAATCAGGATGCCGAAGACGCGGTAGCGATGCTGGAGGAGGAAAAAGATCCGGAGATGCGCGAGATGCTCAAGGAAGAGTATGCAGAGGCAAAGAAGAACATCGCGGAGCTGGAGCAGAAGCTGAAGATCCTGCTGCTGCCCAAGGACCCGAACGATGACAAAAATGTGATCGTGGAGATCCGTGCAGGGGCCGGCGGTGAGGAAGCGGCGCTCTTTGCGGCAGAGCTGTATCGTATGTACGCGCACTATATCGAGAGCCGGCACTGGAAGCTGGAGCTGGTGAATGCGGATGAAACCGGCATCGGCGGAATGAAGGAAGCGGAATTTATGGTGAGTGGCAGCGGAGCGTATTCTGTGTTAAAATATGAGAGTGGTGTGCATCGTGTGCAGCGTGTGCCCAAGACGGAGACCGGCGGGCGCATCCATACCTCTACCGTTACGGTAGCCGTGATGCCGGAGGCGGAGGATGTGGATGTCAAGATCGATGACAAGGACATCCGTATCGATGTGATGCGGGCATCGGGCAACGGTGGCCAGTGTGTCAATACCACGGATTCCGCAGTACGACTGACCCATTATCCCACCGGAATCGTGATCTACTCTCAGACAGAGAAGTCGCAGATCCAGAACAAGGAAAAAGCATTTGCTCTGCTGCGGGCAAAACTCTATGACCTGGAGCTGCAGAAAGCATATGATGCGGAAGCGGATATGCGCCGCAGTCAGATCGGTACAGGTGACCGTTCCGAAAAGATCCGTACCTACAATTTCCCGCAGGGGCGTGTGACGGATCATCGCATCGGACTGACACTGTACAAGATCGACAGCGTGATGAACGGTGACCTGCAGGAGATCCTGGATGCTTGTACAACGGCAGACCAGGCGGCAAAACTGTTAAAGATGGGCGAATCGGCGTAATTTAAGGGGATAAAAAAGTCTTTGGATGGAAAAGCCTTTGAAAAACGGTAAGATGAGCAAAAAAGACCGGCTGGAAATGATCCGGGATATATTGGTGGTGATCGGCAGCATCTGTCTCATTGTGGCAGTGGTGATCTTTGCCAAGCATTTTTCGGATGATGCGCGCACCAGAAAACAGCAGTCGGAGCTGAAGGCGATGATGGATGCGGTGGCGGAAAAGCATCTGACGAACACATCACACACCGGTGGCGGGACGATCTCCAAACCGGCGTCTTCGGATCCGCAGGAACCGGAGCAGGGCACGGAGACGATGACAGTGCCGGTAGAGGAATATGTCGAGACACCGACTTCCATGCTGCCGCAGTATCAGGCTCTGTACGAACTGAACCCGGATATCATCGGCTGGCTGTATATTGTGGGGACGCGCATTGATTACCCTGTGATGCAGACGCCGTCCAATCCGTATTATTATCTGCGACGGGATTTTTACGGCAAGAGTAATACCAACGGCTGCCTTTTTGCGGATGCGGCTTCGGATGTGGGGATTGGCAAAGCGGCTTATGAATACGAGGAGGGTATGGCGCCGGGCACCAATCTGATGATCTACGGACACCATATGCGCAGCAAGGAAATGTTTGGGGAGCTGGATCTGTATGCACAGAAAGCGTATGGGATGGAGCATTCGGTGATCTGTTTTGATACGCTCTATGAGCATAGGGAATACCAGTTACTGGCGGCTTTTCGTTCCGAGATCTATCATGTGGATGAAGATGTGTTTAAGTATTACCAGTTTTTCCATGCATATACGCCGGAAGAGTTTCAGGATTTTTATGATAATGTGAAACGGCTGGCGCTTTATGATACCGGGGTGACGGCAGAGTTCGGAGACGAGCTGATCACGCTTTCCACCTGCGACAGTTCTTCGGAATACGGGCGGTTTGTGGTCGTCGGAAAAAGGATCCAATGAAAAGACGGATCAACAAAAAGTATTACATACGGGCCAAAGATATGCCATAGGGATTGAGTGCATCCCTGTGGCTTTTTTTGATGATCTCCCGATATTGTGTGGGGGTACAGCTTAAGTATTTTTTGAAGATCTTGTTATAGTAGCTGGCGTTGTGGAAGCCGACAGCCGCAGACAGTGTCTGGATGGAGTCGGCGGAAGCGTCGGCACGCTGCATGCGTCTGGCGGACTCAAAGATGCGATAGATCAGCAGATGGTCAAAGGGCGCTTCCTTGGTGGTGCGTTTGAAACAGCGGCAGCATTCGCTCTTGCTGACATGGATGCTTTCAGCGATATGATCCAGGGTAAGGGCCTCACGGTAATGTTCCTGGATAAAGAGAATGGCATTTTTGACGCGTTCCTCATCCAACAGGGCCCGTGCAGTCACCTGGCGCTGGGCAGAAGCGTCTTTTTCCAACAGCTGCAGCCACAGACGGCAGAGCATACCTTTTGTTTCCAGTTCATAGCCGTATTCCTTCTTCAGGTTGGCATCCAGTATGGCATCCACACATTCCAGACCACGGCGGCCGTATGCATCACTGCGGTCCAGCACCACATGGGTAAAATCCGTATTCATGATCAGCGGGGAAAAGTATTTGGCAGACAGAAAAGAGCCGTCTTCAAAGAGATAGGATGGATGGAAGAGCGTGGAAAGGATCACGCATTTTTCGCTGTCTGCGGGGCGGACGGAATGCAGGCGGTTCTGGTTGATCCAGATGGCAGCACCGGCGGGAACGACCACTTCTTCTTCTCCTACGGTAAAGACGGCACGGCCTTCCCGCACCAGATCGATCTCCATTTCGTCATGCCACTGGGGACATACGCGTTCCATGAACATATTGTCGAGGTCAATATAATAGACGCCGATGGGATAATCGGCATTGGTATGTTCAAAATAATCTTCAAAGATTTCCGTAGCCATAGTTGACTGCCCCCCTACCGCTAAAAAGCATACCATAATTATTCCCAAAAAGCAAAAGCCATGATATACTTATCCTATGTGCCTATTGACGGGAGTAAGCACTCCGGTTCGGAGATGTATGGGGGATTGCTATGGTTGGAAACCGTAAAGTAGCGGCGTTATGTACTTCGCGTATTTATGATATGCAGGTATACGAGTATATCATCACACTCTGTGACCGTCTGCGGGAACAGGGGTTTTCCATATGGATCTATTCGATCAATGAGGATCTCTACTGGGTAGAGGATCATATCCCTTCGGAAGCTGAGATTTTTTCCTATATCGATTATGAAAAAGCAGATATCGTGATCCTGATGGATGAAAAGATCAAGAATCATACCATCGCCGGAAGGATCATTCAGAAGGCGAAGAAGTATCAAAAGCCTGTTGTGGTCGTGGATGGTGAATATGAGGGCTGCAGCAGCGTTCGCTTTGATTTTGCTGCGGGATTTGAGTCCGTGATGCGGCATGTCATGGAAAACCATGTGATCAAAAAGCCGCATTATATGGGCGGTTTTAAGGGAAATGTCTTTTCGGAAGAACGCAAGCAGATCTTCCGTAAGGTGATCGAAGAACACGGCATTGCCTTTGATGAAGAGCGGATGTGCAGTTATGGGGATTATTGGGCCATCCCGGCCAGAAAGGCGACAGAGGAGATCCTTGCAGGCGGGGACATTCCCGATGCCATTATCTGTGCCAATGACTTTATGGCGATCAATGCCTGTGATGTATTGAAGAAACATGGATTGCGTGTGCCGGAAGATGTGATCGTTACCGGATTTGACGGTTATGATGAAGCGTTTTTGAATCATCCGGGGATGACCACGGTCAACTGTGAACTGAAGGAACTGGCGGATATGACGGCGCACGCTGTAGAGCAGTGTATGGGTGGTGCGGCAAGTGAAGCCTACCGCGTGGTACCGAAACTGATGACCAACGAATCCTGCGGATGCCCGCGTTGTACCTATGGTGGCAGTGCATCGATCAATACCTTTAATGACCGTTTCTACCGGTATCAGGATGATGTGCGCCTGACCCATGACTGTGTGAACAAGATGATCATGTCGGGAACGCTTGCGGAAGCGGTACGCAATATGGACAACAAATATACGGATCATATGTGCTGTGTCGTAAAGGCGGAATGTTTCCGGCAGGAACGCAATTTCTTTACGGAAGAACCTTGGGAATCCGCTTATCATCTGATCTATGATCCGGATTATTCGGACGGAGAAAGACTGGTCTTCAATAAAAATCAGGTGATCCCGGATCTGCAGAAACGTATGGAGAGCGGCTATCCTCTGATCTTTCAGGGACTGGACTATATGGACCGGCCCATGGGATATGTCTGCTATTTCTATGACAACTATGATATCATGGATTATGCCAAGACGGCGACGCTGACGGAAATGGTGAATCAGGGACTGGGCGGCTATATCAATATGCGCTATCAGCAGTACCTGATGTCTCGTATGAAAGAGCTCTACAAGGTGGATGCGCTTACGGGATTGTATAACCGTCTGGCGTTCCGCGAGGCTTATGAAAAGCTGCTGGCGGATCCGGAACAAGTGGGGCGTCCGATGCTGGTGGTGATGGCGGATCTGGACTATCTGAAGACGATCAACGACAGCAGAGGGCATATTGCCGGTGATCAGGCGATCAAAGCGGTGGCAGAAGCACTGCGGGATGCATGCCCGAGAGATACGCTTTGTGTGCGTTACGGTGGGGATGAGATCCTGGCGTTCATTCCGGGAGGCTGCAATGTACAGATGATCATGGAGGGCGTGGCGAACGGACTGGAGCAGAGAAGCAGGGAGCTGGGCTTTACGATCACCGCCAGTTGCGGATGCAGTCATACGACCATTGATCGGGCGGTCAATCTGCAGGAGATCGTAGATCAGGCAGACCGAAAAATGTACGAGGTGAAAAAAAGCGAGAAAACAAAACATAAAGCAGGAGGGGAATGAATAATGGGGAAATTTGAAGGGTTTCAGAAAGGTGTAAATCTCGGGGGCTGGATCTCACAGTTTGCAAAGTATGATAAGGCACATTTTGACAGCTTTATTACCAAGGCAGACATCGAGAGCATCGCATCTCTGGGCTTTGACCATGTGCGTGTACCGGTGGATTATAATGTGTTGGAAGACGAAGAGGGCAATCCGATCGAGTCCGGATTCGGCTATCTGGAGAACTGCCGTGCATGGTGTGAAGAATACGGTCTGCACATGATCATCGATCTGCACGAGTGCTTCGGCTATTCCTTCGATCCGCTGAAGAAGGATATGGACCGGAAGAAATTCTTTTATGATGATGCGCTGCAGGCACGCTTTATGAAGCTTTGGAAATCGATCGTGACCCGTTTTGCATCGTACTCTGAGCAGGTAGCCTTTGAGCCGCTCAATGAAGTAGTATTGTATGAGGTGGCAGATGCCTGGAACGGTATTGTGACGAAGTTTATCAGGATGGTACGGGAGCTGGCACCGAAGAGTTACATCGTAGTCGGCGGCGTATGCTACAACAGCATCACCACGGTGCACCTGCTGGATATCCCTCTGGATGACCGCATCGTATACAATTTCCACTGCTATGAACCCATCATCTTTACCCATCAGGGCGCATACTGGATCGACAAAATGCCGTCGGATTTCCGCATAGGCTATCCGAAGACCCTGAAAGAGTATCAGGAGGTGAGCAACAGTCTGGAGGCAGATCTGGCGGGGGCAGTGTTTACCGAAGGCATCCGTGAGATCGGCGAAGGCTTCTACGAGGATCTGTTTGCGCCGGCACTGGAAAAAGCGGAAAAAGACGGCATCCCTCTGTACTGCGGGGAATATGGCGTGATCGATCTGGCGGATCCGGAAGACCGTTTGCGCTGGATGAAGGACATCCATAGCGTCTTTGACAAGCATGGCATCGGCCGCGCGCTGTGGAACTATAAGGAGAAAGATTTCGGCTTCGTGGATGAGAGCTTTAAGACCATCCGGGATCGTTTTATGGAGATATTGTGATCATATAAGGCGCTAGTTCTTGGCTTCCCCTTGAGGGGAAGCTGACGGATGAGGTGGAAATGTTTAGGAGGATATTTCATGCGGGGTAATAAAAAAGATACCGAAAAAAAGATCGAAACTCTGCTGCAGGAGCTGACCTTAGAAGAAAAGGTGCGGATGATCCATGCGTCCGAGTTTTTCCGCTCCGGGGATGTGCCGCGTCTGGGCATTCCCAAGATCACAACCTCGGACGGCCCTATGGGTGTGCGCAACGATTTTCACCCGGCAGACTGGCATCCGGTGGGCACCTCGGCAGATGCGGTGAGCTATCTGCCCTGCAATACCGCGATCGCATCGACCTGGAACCGGGAACTGGCTTATGATTCCGGCAGGGTGCTGGGACGGGAAGCCAGAGGCCGCGGCAAGGATATGATCCTGGCGCCGGGCATCAATATCAAGCGCAATCCCTTATGCGGACGCAATTTTGAGTATATGAGCGAGGATCCGTATCTGATCGCGGAGATGGTAGTGCCGCTGATCGAAGGGATCCAGGAAAACGATGTGTCGGCCTGCGTGAAGCACTTTGCCTGCAATGCTCAGGAATGGGAGAGACTGTGGGTGAATGTGGAACTGGATGAGCGCACTCTGCGGGAGATCTACCTGCCGGGCTTTGAAGCGGCGGTCAAGCGCGCAAAGACCATGGCACTGATGGGATCCTACAATCTGGTGCGCGGGGAGCATGGCAGCCAGAGCAAATTCCTGCTCACGGATATTTTGCGCAAGGAATGGAAATACGACGGTCTGGTGGTTTCCGACTGGGGGGCTGTCCATGATACCAAAGCGGCTGCGGAGAGCGGTCTGGATCTGGAGATGAGCGTGTTCCGGAATTTTGATGAATATTGTCTGGCCAATCCGGTGCTGGAAGCCGTAAAGAAGGGCGAGGTCAAAGAGGAAGACCTGGATAAAAAAGTGCGTAACATCCTGCGCTTTATGCTGCGTGTGCGTATGATCGAGATCGAGCTGACGGAAAAGAAGAACGGTAAGGCTGCTGCAAAGGCCGTACCGGTAGCGGATCGTGATCCGGGCTATTATAACGGCGACATCATGCATCATCTGGCAAAAGAAACGGCCAGAGAGGCTGTGATCATGCTGAAGAATGAGAAGAAACGCCTGCCCATCAAGCCGTCACAGACAAGGCGCCTGCTGGTGATCGGAAACAATGCGGATATGAAACAATCCAATGGCGGCGGCAGCGGCGAGATCAAGGCACTGTATGAAGTGACACCTCTGATGGGACTGACCAGGGAATACGGCGGTAATACGGAAGTGCGTTTCACGCCGGGCTATTATGTACCGAAGAAAGCAAAAGAAGATACCAGCTGGCAGGAAGACAGTGTTTCCGCGGAAGTGATGTCGGATCCTTCCGTACGGGATAAACGCAAGGTGGCTGCGGAAGAGAAAAAGAAGATCAAAGCATACCGGGAAGAAGCGGTACGCCTGGCAAAAGAATATGAAGAAGTGGTGATCGTCGGCGGTCTGGATCATAACTATGATACCGAGGGGATGGACCGTAAGGATCTGAAACTGCCCTATGCGCAGGACGAGCTGATCAATGCGGTACTGGCAGTCAATCCCCGTGCGGTGGTGGTCATGTTTGCCGGCAGCCCGGTGGATATGACGGCATGGAGTGACAAAGCCCAGGCAATCCTCTGGATGGCATACAATGGCATGGAAGGCGGTACGGCGCTGGCGGAAGTGATCAGCGGTACGATCAATCCCAGCGGAAAACTGCCGGAATCCCTGCCTTCGGATTTCAGGAAGACATCGGCAGCAGTTTTTGGGGATTATCCGGGACGCAAGCTGACATCAGCGGAAAAGAAAAAGATGAACGCGAACCTGACCCAGACCTTTAAGGATGGTGTGTTTGTGGGCTATCGCTTCTATGAAAAATTCAATGTGCCGGTACAGTACGAGTTCGGTTACGGCCTGTCCTATACGGAATACAGATACAGCGGTATGAAGGTGGAAAAGGCAAAAGAGAAGGATGCGCTCTATACCGTGAGCATTAAGGTGAAGAACACCGGCCATGTCAGCGGAAAAGAAGCGGTACAGCTCTATGTCGGTGAAAAAGAAGTATCGGAGGCCAATCCCGTCAAGGAACTGAAGGGCTTTGACAAAGTGGAGCTGGCGCCGGGGGAAGAAAAGACGGTAAGCTTCACACTGACGGCAAAAGACTTTTCACACTTCAGTAATGAAGCAAACGACTGGCAGCAGATGAAAGGAAAGATGGTCATCTGCATCGGCGCTTCCAGCAGGGATATCCGGGCCATAAAAGAAGTTACATTAAAATAAACTTTTTTAAGAGAGATTCAAATCATTCTGTGTATTTGGAAGGGGCGTTTCGGTAAGGAAACGCCCTTTTTCATGAGTCAATAGTGAAAAGGCACGAATATAGATTGCGTAATTTTTGTGAAAAACTTATAATAATATCAAAGGCAAATTGGACAATATTTCGGGAGGCGTGATGGCAGAGACAGCAAGAAAAGGTCAAAAGCAGCAGGAACTGGATGACCGGTATTGCTTCCGTTATTTTATACCGATCACGCACAGTGTGGATAATGTGGTCGAGCACAGGCATTCGCATACGCTGGAGATCACGACTTACATCCGGCTGTTGTCCGGTTTTGAACAGGATGATATTCAAAGCCGTTCGGCGGACGGGATGCAGACCAGAAGCCGGGAGAAATTCGGCGAAATCGAAAAGTATGCATCCGCTTTTCTGAAACAATACGAAGGAAAGTACTTAAATGACCTGAAGGAACTGGAAGGCGATGCCAGTATTGAACATGTGGGGGATGTACTCTACAACCTGATGAGTGATCATCTGTTGAAGGAACAGCTCTTTCTGGAGCGGCTGGAGATCGGGGAAAATCCATTACGTGTGTATGTAGTATCAACTTATTTATAAAACGGTCCGATATATAGAATAGAGGTTTTTTTTATGGGAGCGTGTCCAGGGAAGGATGCGCGTGCTTGAGGGGGCACAAATAAAACAACGAACGCGAGGGGGCGTGCGTGTGTGCAAGGCATGATGAGGAGCATGGAAGCATGAAGAGATTATATGTAGAAAAAAAGGTGTTTCAGAAGTGCGCGAAAAAATGGCTGGCGATGCTTACGGCAACGCTGGCTTTTTCTGTATCCGCGCCGGCCGGCAGTTTTGCGCTGGCGGCACCGGAAGAGGAGGAAGTGACCGAAGGATCAACAGAGGAAACGGCTGAGGTGACTTCGGAGGAGACTTCCGGGGAGAATACAGGGGAAACGACTGCGGAAGAGCCGGTAACGGAAAACGCAGAAGAAAGCGCTACAGAAGAAAACACTACAGAAGAAAGCACTATAGAAGAAAGCACTACAGAAGCGTCTGCGGAAGAGTCTAAAGAGACAGAGGGATCCGGCGCAACTGCAAATGAAGAGAATCCTGCGGAAGAAGCGGCAACGGATGTAACGGAGACCACAGAGGAAGAACCGGTATCCGAAGAAGCGGCAGAAGAGGGGCAGGCTGCGGAAAATGCAGAAGAAACCAATGGGTTATCGGAGGATGCGACGGTTTCAGATCCGAATGCAGCAGAGTTGCCGGAAGATGTGACGGTTTCGGATCCGAATGCAGCAGAGTTGTCGGAAGACGTGACGGTTTCGGATCCGAATGCGATCGAGTTGAATCTGGATCTGGATGCTTTGCCGGTCAAGGAAATGGCAGAAGAGGACAAAGAGGAAGAGCAGGAAGAAGAAGCCGTATATGACGGGATCGTGATCGACGGTAAGTTTTCTGATTGGGACGGTGTCGCCAAAACGGATGCCGGAGGTTCGACAGAATATCAGGATTTCCTGGAAGCATGCGCGGTGTTCCAGGATGGCGATTATATTTATGTGTATATCCGGGATACCGGGATCGGTGCGGCGTCTTGGTCCGGCCCGCACGGAAACGGCCAGTTTTCTTTGGTGACGGATCTGGGCTATTCCGTATTGTTCCAGCTGCATGCAACGGATAACGGTGCGCATGTGAGCATTTCCGGCGTGAATGGTGCAGAGTGCGCTTATTATACGAAGGGCTGGGGCTACAGCGGTGAATGGGAGATCGCCATTCCGGTCTCGGAACTGCCGAACAGCCGCGGAACTTTTGCGTTTGGTTATTACCAGGCTGACCCGTTCATCGGGGAAGTGGCAGACCAGCGGGAAAAGGATGATGTGACCGGCAATACAAACGGGGAAGGTAACGGAGAAGGCCAGGAGGATGAGCTCATTATCTTTGACGGCTTGTACGGTGACTGGAGTACCTATCCGCACACCCTGATCCACTATGCGACCTCCGGTACCTGGGAGAAATATGTTGACGGCGAGGGTGCGCTGTATTCCACCGGCGGTACCTTGTATGGCCATGTGGTGACCCGTATGAATGCGCACCTGACCGAGCATGGAGAAGAAATGCAGTACGGCGTGGTGCTGCGCATCAACCAGGATAATAATCTGTGGTTTGAATTCCGTCTGATCGATGTGGATGAGAACGGGCGGATCAACTGGAATGTAAATGTAGCAGATCAGGAAAACGGTACGCATGAGTACTATATCGTAGATACCAGAGGCTGGTCCAGTGCGCAGACGCTGGAAGAGATCGATGAAGGAAATCATGTATACGGCCGTATGCGTATCACCAAGGGTGACATCTCGGATGAGGCGGAATGGAAGCTGGATCTGGGACTGATCGCAGAGCATTTTGGCCTGGAAGAGACCGATATGCAGGTACTGGAGGTAAGATACGAGCGTATTGGTGATAAATGGCTGCAGACCGCAGGTGCTTCTACCGGTCCGGTAGCAGGCATCCTGCTCAGCATGGCGGTGGCAGGTTCCGCAGTGGTCCTGCAGCGCCGCAAGAAGGTGATCTAAATGCTGTGGCTCATCGGGATCCTGGCAACCGCTGTTTGGTTGTATGTGTTGCATGTGATGTCCAAGGCAAAATTGCCGGCATGGCGTTTTTTCTGGGGCGGTGCAGGATTGTTTATTCTGATGATGGTATTTGTACGTCCTGTGCTGACGCAGCCGCTGGCACAGGGCGTTTCCGCGTTGGCCGGATTCTTCGGCAGGGCCACCGGTACCTTTACCCCGTATTTTAAGTACGGTACGATCTTTGTGTATACGCCGTCCGGCCCTATGACACTGCAGATCGATATGGAATGTTCCGGCATCTTGGAGATCATGGCTTATCTGGCACTGCTGGTCTTCTTTGACATCTATAATCTGCAGGAAAAGATCCTGGTCGCACTGCTCGGTATATTCTATATCCTGATCGCCAACGCTATGCGCATCGTGCTGATCTGTGAGATCATCCATTTTGGCGGCAGCGGCTACTATTTTATGGCACATACCTATATCGGGCGTATTTTCTTCTATGTGCTGTCGGTGCTTTTGTACTTTTATGTATTTACGAAACCGCACATCATCAAGATGCGGGTGGGGACTTTTAAATATGATTGAGTTGCGGAAGGGAAGTAACATATGCTGAACAGATTCTTACATTCCTTCATATTCTGGGGCGCGTGGATCATTATCCCGGTCCTGATGGAGATCGTACCGGCGATCGGCGGTTTTTTTCTGCTGCTGATCCGCAGGGCCAAGGCGGGGCATCGTTTGGATAAGCCAAAGGTTTATCCGGAGATCTCCATCATCATCCCGGTCTACAACTCTGCGCAAACGCTATTTGCCTGCATCCGTTCGATCAAACTCAGCACCTACGATCCCGACAAGATCCGGATCTTTTTGGTCAACAATCAGGGCAAGGATAACAGTTTTGAGATCTTCCAGCGCTGCCAGCTGGCGTTTCCGGAACTACACATGCAGTGGCTGAATGCGCAGCAGGGCAAATCCCGTGCATTAAACCTGGCGCTGTACAACAGTGAAGGCAAGTACATCATCAATCTGGATAGCGACGGTATCCTGGAGCCGCACGCATTGCAGAATCTGGTGGATAAATTTGAGACCAGACAGGACTTAAACTGTATGACCGGTGCGGTACTCACGGAGCCGCGGCTCATCGACCAGTTTGAACATTTCTTCCCGAGACTGCTGCGGGAGCTAGAGTTTATGGAGTATGCGCAGGCATTTCTGGCAGGGCGCAGTTATGCATCGGAGCTGAACAAAGTGTATACGCTATCCGGTGCGTTTTCCGCATTCCGGAAATCCGCGATCCTCAAATCCCGTATGTACAATACCAATACGATCTGTGAAGATACCCACATCACCTTCCAGATGCGCTATCTGCAAAAGGAGCGGGTGGAAATCTGTGAGAATGCGTTGTTCTATGTGGATCCCATTGAAGGCATCAATAAGCTCTATACCCAGAGACAGCGCTGGCAGCGAGGCAGTCTGGAGGTAGCCAAGCAGTTTTTGAATGATAAGAATGACTTCGGCCGCAGTTTCCTGGATGTCAATGTCCATACACTGTTGTATGACCATACCTTTGCGTTCCCGCGTGCCATCTGGTATCTGGCGCTTTTGTGCCTGCTGTTTATGAATTATTCGTCCAAGATGATCATCCTGTCGACGGCCTTTATTTTCCTGACCTACATCATCGTCGGATTTATGTATTTTGCGACCGTGTTGTATTTCTTCCGGGAGTTCCCGGATCTGAAGAGTTATTATGCCGGGCACTGGTGGGTAGTCATCTTGTTGCCGTTCTTTAACTTTGCGGTATTCTTCATCCGGCTGGCCGGTATCGTCAACAGTATCGGAACAGACAGTGCATGGAAGACGAGAAACTTAACGGAAGAGGGGCAGGCTTTTGCCGCGGTGGTGAAGGAGGATCTGTCCAAGCCGGCGGGATGGCTGAAACAATTACGGGAATGGGTCAACAACCCTGAGGAGAAGGAAAAAGCATGAAAGCGTGGATCAGAAAACATTATTTCGGAACCGTAGCGGTGGGGGCCTGCCTGACCGGACTTATCCTGCTGTTTATGTTCTGGCGTTTTATGGACCAGTATGAGGAAGGTGTGCTGGAGGTATGTGCGGAGCAGCAGGATGCCTATGTGCAGCTGGTGCTGGATCAGATCTATATCCGTAACAACCGCTCGGACGCTTCTATCATTGAAGAGATCCTGGGCAGTCTGGATGCGTCCACCAACAAGTACTGGACCTTTTCCAAGGAAGAGACCATGCTCTTTGTAAAGGATGTTACGGAGACGAATAAATACAAGGGTTTTACGACAGCAACCTATTACATTTCCGACAGCGCATCGGAGTTTTTGAAAGAATTGAGTCTCAATTCCGTCACCCACGGGCGCATTACCATTGAAGACAGAAAGTATGTGGCCAGTGGTGTGATCTTTGAATACAACGGCGCGGAATACCGCCTGTGTCTGCTTTCCAATGAAGAAGTGTTTTTGGATAACAACGCATTTCTGGGCGGACGCATCAATATTTCGCTCTGTTATGCGCTGGCCATCGTAGTGCTGGCGGTCGGAGCCATGCTCTTTGCCCACCGGATCGGCAAACTGCGCGACGAGATCAATGACAAAGACGCTATGATGGTGGATCTTAATTCCAGCATTGCGAAACTGAATGATAAACTGCTGGTCAAATCAACCTATGATATGCGCAGGACCTTATTCCAGGAAAGCATGCTCGCAGATTTTTTGGATCGTATCGTGCGCAAAAATGTATGGCCCATCTCTTTTGCACTGCTGAACTGTGCGAATGAGGGCAGTTTCTTAGAGCAGGCGCAGCTGGTGCTGGACCGCAGCGTGTTGCGTTTCCGTCTGACCGGAGAGCAGGCCTATACCAATGCAGCGGTATCCGGGCAGATCCTGCTGGTATTTTTAAACTGCGACCAGAGAAAGGCATTTACGCATCTGCGGCCGTTGATCAATGTTTCCGTAACGGTTCGTACCGTGGAAGAATGGCAGCCGGATCGCGGGGATATTCACGCATTTTTACAGGATATGAGGAGTAAGAATCAATGAAAAATCTGGAAAACCGACTCTTTCATGAATACCGCCTGAAGTTTTATCTGAACGGAAATCATTATCTGATGTTTGGGAATACGCGCGGCGAGACACATCCGCATACCTGGGAGTTTACGCTCAATATCCTGGTAGGGCGTGAGACCTTTGTGGAGTTTAACCAGTATGAGCGCGCCATAGAACAGCTGCTGGCGCCGTATCAGAACAAGGTGCTGAATGAAGTGGATCCCTTTGACGCGATCACGCCCACACTGGAAAATCTTGTGGAATATTTCGGGATCCGGGCACAGGAACTGGTGAAACAGATCGGGGGACGGGTGCTTTCCATCGAGGGCAGCGAGACCCCGACGCGCAGCTATGTCATCAGTTTTAATGATGCTTTTGACAGTTTTGAACTGGATAATTATACCGAAGAGGTCAAGAAGACCGTGATCGACGCCGTGCTGGATGATATCCTGGAGGATATGAAGAATTGAAAGAAGCCATGAAAAAAATATGGCCGCTGTTTGTGGTGGTGGGATATGGCTTGCTGGCGTGGATCCTGATGCAGGTGATCTCGCACAGCGGTCTGTATCCGGCCGGAGCGGATGTTATGACGCATCTGTACAAAGCGGATCTGATCTATCATAGTGTGGTGCAGGGGGATCTGTATCCGGCATACGATCCGATGTGGTATAACGGTGCGGAGGCACTTCGTTTCTGGGCGCCGTTGTCTTCCTATGTGCTGGCTTTGTGTGAAGGACTGGCATCCGGCAATCCCTTCGGTGCGTATATTTTATACAGCGGTCTGGTCTTCTGGCTGGGAGCGCTTTCCTTTTTCTTTGTCACTGCAAAAAAAGGACAGCCGGTGGCGGGGACACTGCTGGGGCCGTTATGGATGCTGCTTCCGGGCAATCTTCTTCTGATCTACGGTGAGGGTAATCTGGCGCGTGCCTTCGGTCTGATACTGTTGCCGCTCCTTCTGTATTTTCTGGAAAAGTATATGAATGAAGCAAAGAAAGGACAGCTCCTGCTGGCGGCGGTCCTGCTGCTTTTGCTGATCTTTACGGAACATGATCTGGCGGTCATGACATCCATCGCATTCACGCTGTATCTGATCGTTTATGCAAAGCTGAACCACGGCTGGATCCGGCTGGCACAGGTGATCCTGATGATGCTGGGCGTCTTTTTGCTGACCGGCTTATGGCTCCTGCCGTATCTGTGTGGCCGGCAGATCCCGGTGGATCTGGCAGAGACCATGTCGGAAGCCTTCAGCAGTGCTTTTCGTTCCATCAATCCTTTCCTGCGAAAAGAGGTGGATCTGTATCTGCCGTATTTCGGGCTGTCAGCGGTGCTGGTTCTGATCTTCGGACTTTTGTGCTCGGATAAGAAAAGCATTCCGGCATTTTCCATAGGACTGTTATTATTCATTGCAACGACGCGCAGTGCCTATCAGGTATTAAAGATCTTTCCGGGCAACCGGTATCTGCATATGCTGCAGTATGTACCGGTGGCCATGTGCCTGCTGCTCTACGGCATCGCGTCGTGGAAACGCTGTAAATGGCAGGTGCGTGTGACCATCTGTACGCTGCTGCTTCTGGACTGTATCCCGTCGTTTCCGCTTTTTTCCGGGGATATGGACAGCGACCCGGCAGAGCGGCGTTTTGCGCATGAGGAAAAAGAGATGCTTCTGGATACGGCCAAATCCATCACACAGCAGAGACTGGCGCTGCTGGATCTGGGGGATCTGGAATCCGACGGAAGCTGGATGGTGAATGTTTATGATGTGCCGCTGATGGGCAGTTACGGTTCGGACATTGCTTCTGCGGCAACCACTTATAATATCACACAGCTGGATAGGGCCTATGCCGGCGGAAACTTTAAATACTTATTTGACCGCACGCTGGAACTGGGGAACGATTCCGTGCTGTTGCAGTTGAAACATGTGGACTGGAACAGTGAGGCCATCGGTGAGTTGGATGCGGCAGCAGCGATCTCCGGCTATCATCTGGCAGACGCAAATGAGCGCTATCGTCTGTATCACCGGGATGTACGGGGGCGTTTCGGCGTGGTGAGTGATTTCGGTGCCATCGGCATCGGCAGCGGTGCCGGACAGATCTCACTGGATTTCCCGACGGTGGAAGAAGTGACCTCCACCAATATCAATGATTATACTTATGAAGAGCTGTCACAGTACCAGACGGTGTATTTAAACGGTTTTACCTACAGCGACAAGTATGAGGCAGAAGCGATGCTCTTAAAGCTTGCGCAGAACGGTACCCGTATCGTATTGCTGGCAGACGGTATACCCCAGGATCCCACCACCAAGGCGAGGGAGTTTCTGGGTGTGCATGCGCAGGAAGTGGTATTTTCCAACGGCTATCCGGAACTGATCACAGAGAATTACGGCATCATCAATACGGATCTGTTCGCGGCAGGGCATGCGCAATGGAGAACGGTATATGTGACGGGCCTGCATAAAGTACTGGGATACACTTCGGAAGATGGTGTGGAACTGCCGTTTTACGGTACTGTGCGGGATCCGAACATCTATGTGCTGGCGATCAATCTGACCTATCATTACGCGCTGACCAAGGATCCTTCCCTGGAGGATCTGCTCTATGAGATCTTTTGTATGGAGATCGGAGAGATGCCGAAGCGTCGTGTGGTAGATCTGGATGTGGCGTATGGTAAGGACAGCATCACGATCCGTTCCGAAGAAAATGATGTGGATACCACGCTTTCGGTACCGGGCAGTTTTGTACTGTCGGAGGATGCCTGGGAGCGCAACCGGCTGCTGCATGTGGATGCGGGAAATACTACGATCTACTTTGGGCATCCATATTTTGCGGGCGGGCTGGCAATGAGCCTGGGCGGTGTGTTGCTGCTGCTTTTGACCTTTGTCCTGGGAAGCAAATGTGACCGGAGGTGGAGAGCATATCAGGAAGAAAAGGAGCGGGCGAAAGCGTGAGAGGAAAACACTTTTGCAAAATGATAACGGCTGTGATCACAGGCGCATTTCTTGCGGGATGCACCGCACCCTGGATGGTGCCGGAAGAGCAGGGCAGTGCGGAACTGACTCCGGGGCCGGAGCAGGCGCTGGATCACGATACACAGACCGGAGTGGATTATGCCTTCCGCTGCGGGGAGCAATATCTGGAAATCTATGACGGCGCGGAGTTTCAGCCGGTCTATTTGAACGGTGTCAATATCGGGTCGGGCTATCCGGGCTATTATCCGGGAGAATTGGCGATCCCGGAGGAAACCTATCTGCGCTGGTTTCACGAGATCTCGGAGATGAACTGCAACACGATCCGTATCTATACGACCATGATGCCGTCTTTTTACAATGCGTTTTATACCTACAACTACACAGCAGATGCGGATCACAAATTATATCTGCTGATGGGGGTATGGTATGACGAAGAAATGATCGAGCAGACCGGGGATGCCTATGATCTGCTGAAAGGTGCAGTCTCGGAAGCAAAGGAACAGATCGACATCATTCATGGAAACTGTGAGATCGATGAGCGCCCCGGACGTGCGCACGGTGTTTATACCAGAGATGTGTCGGAGTATGTCCTGGGCTGGATCCTGGGGATCGAGTCGGATGCCTATCTGGTGGGAACAACCAATGATCTGCATCCGGACATCCATAGCTATGACGGAGAGTATCTGTATACGCAGGGCGAGGATATTCAGGCATTCGATGCATTTCTTTGCGAACTTGGGGATGAAGTGATCAAATACGAAACGGATCAGTATCAGATGCAGCGCCCCGTCAGCTGGACCAACTGGCCCACAGCGGATGCGCTGGATCATCCGTCGGAACCGGCACCGGATAAGGAGGATGCGGTCACGATCAATGTGGAGCGCTTTCACACCAAGGCCGGTTTTGCACCGGGCATCTTTGCGTCCTATCATGTATATCCGTACTATCCCGACTTTATGTATCTGGATGAGGATTACAATACCTATCATGACAATGACGGTGTGATCAATACCTATGAGGCCTATCTGAAGGAACTTCGTGCCATCCACACCATGCCGGTGCTGGTGGCGGAATTCGGTGTACCGTCTTCCCGTGGTTGTACACACATCAATCCATACACCGGACTGGATCAGGGAAAACATACCGAGACAGAGCAGGGCTGGTGTCTGGATGCCATGGCACGGGATATCTATGACAACGGTTATGCAGGCGGACTGGTCTTTGCATGGCAGGATGAATGGTTCAAGCGTACCTGGAATACCATGGACTATACGGATCCGGATCGGCGTGCGTTCTGGAACGATCTGCAGACATCCGAGCAGAATTTCGGTCTGCTGGAATTTGTACCGGGGGACGGAAGACACCGCCTGGACGGGGAACTGACAGAATGGCGGGAGAACGAGCTCATCGCGGAAGAAGACGGACTGAAGCTGTATGCGGCAACGGATGCGCGTTATCTTTGGCTGGCGGTAGAAGCAGATGCACACGATCCGGCAAAAGAACAAGTGCTGATCCCGTTTGATATCACACCACTGTCCGGGGCGCAGCATTATAAAGACCAGACCTTTGAACGGCCGGTGGATTTTGTGGCAGAGCTGAATGGTATGGAGGAGGAGACGGAAAGCCATATCTATGTGCATCAGTATTATGACCGTTATGCGTTTTTCTATCAGAAATACGATAACCTGCTGGATGTGACGGGATATGATGACCCGTCTAATGAAAACTTTGGCCCGATTCTGCTTTCCTTGAACAAAGCATTTACGCAGCCGGAAACCGGTGAGACTTTTGATGCACTGAAATACGATACCGGGCTGCTGCGGATCGGTGTGGGCGTGCCGGATGACGAAGCCTACGATTCCCTGGCGGATCTGTGTTATGGGGAGCATTGCCTGGAGCTGCGCATCCCTTGGGAGATGCTGAATTTCCGGGATCCCAGCAGCAAGGAGATCGAGGATGACTTCTGGCAGCGTGGTGAATTGTGCGGCAGGGACATCTCGGAGATCTGGTTGGGAGTTCGTTGTGGAAAAGATCAGATAAATATGGTATCATACACCTGGGCTGACTGGGACCATGTGGAATTTACGGAGCGCCTGAAGGATTCGTACTGGATCCTGCAGGGGTGTTTCGGAGACCTGAAGATCCCGGCGGAATAGTTGATCGATCACACCATGATATCAGTTTTCGGAGGGGAAAACGATGGATAACATGCAGATGGCGGGGGCGTCTGTACAGGACAAACCGCAGGTAAAAACATATGTAACGATCGTGGCATTTCTGGCAGCACTGATCGTTTTGACGGTAGGCGCGGCATTTCTGATCGCGAGCATGCCTCAAAATCTCGGGTCGCCGTTGGAGCGTGGCGACAAATATCTGGCAGAGAAAAACTATGTGATGGCCATTGCTGCTTATCGCGAAGCGTTGCAGCAGAACCCGAATAATATTAAAGCGTATGAGGGTATCGTAGATGCTTATCAGCGGCAGGGAGACGATGATGCAGCTCTGCATATGCTGGAGAAGGGGTATGAAAAGACCGGGGATGAATCACTGGAAGAACGCGCAGAAGCACTGCGGGAATCCATTGGTCCGGTGATCACCGGCGGAAGTGGTACCGGTAATGCACCGGATGAAAATCTCGGACAGGGCGAAACGGCACGACAGCGGCAGGTCGCTTTGCTGGAAAAAGCATATGAGCTGCTTTCGAAACAGGACTATGACGGGATGTGCAGTGTGGATGGTTCGGATGAAGCAGATCTGGTGATCGAGGAACTGAAAGGGGATCATGTGATCTACATCCCGGAGGAAGGCAGTCACGGTACGGGTACCGGTTGTGGCATATATCAGGTATCCAGCGGTTATTTCTTTTACTATGGTGACTTTGTGGATGGCGAGCGTAGCGGCCATGGGGTTTCCTATTGGTACAATGGCAGCGGTTACGAGATCTATGATGGCGAGTGGAAGGATGATGCGCCGAACGGATACGGAACCTCTGCGCTGGTCTATTCCTATAATAATTCGGTTTATCGTACCGGTAATTTTAAGGACGGACTGGAAGATGGAGATTTTACCATTCGGATCGAGGACGCCAATAATCACAATGTGATCCATAGCGGCGAATACTATGTGAATTACGGCCGACCGGTCGAAGCTACCGATGAACTGGAGCAGATCTACAACGAAGTGGAAGCGGATCTGGCCGCCGGCAATAAAGTAGATTATTACAAAGAAATCTTACACGATGAATACGAATATAGTCAGATGTACGCCGATGCGACCATCTATGTGATCTATGATGACTACACCTACGAATCTTACTATCGCTACACGGATCTTCTTGGGGCTTTGGGATATCGCTAAAAAGACTCTTCCGGACTTTATACAAATCGAAAAGGATGAGGAGATACATATGATAGAGCAAAATCCGATATCCAATGAGAATATGAAGAATACAGAAAATACGACGCAGATTCCGCAGGGACAGGAACCGCAGCAGGCGTCGAATCCGTATATGTCGCAGCAGGGAAATATGGGCGATTTCTTTATTCCGCGCCCGGTGGAGCCGGTGAACAGCGGAGAGGCATCCACTGCACCCAAAGCGGCAAATATATTTGATCCGCAGACACCGCAGCCGACGACCGGCAGACAGGGTGTTTCCCTGGCGTCCATGGTAGTGGGGATCATCAGTTTTCTGATCGGGGGCTGGGTTCCGGTGCTGGGCTTTCTGGTCGGCTGGGTAGCGATCGCGCTCGGTATTGCATCGATCAATGATAATATGAGCGGAAGATCGTATGCGATCGCCGGAATGGTTATGGGGGCGATCGGCTTAATTATTTCGATCATCGGATTGTTTGTGAGCACTGTTGCTCGTCTATTGCCATAAGACTGCGATACTGATGACCATCTTTCGACAGTAAAGAACCGATAAGAAACATTTATTTAAAACTCCGGCCAGCCACCGGAGTTTTTTGCGCAACTGCTACGATCGCAAATGACAACCAGGAGTCTGTTGACAAAAACAAATCTCATTGATATCATAATGATATCACAAAGATTTGTGAATAACAAAAATGTTCTTTATGGCTTACAAAGGAGGAAAGAGTTATGGGAACAAATGTACAGGAAAAAATCATTAAAGGTCACAAGATCGGCGGACTGGTATTGCTGGTATCGATACTGCTATATATACTGGCAATCCCGGGGATAGCGATGGGAGGAATGATCATGGTGGTCAGCATAGCGTGGCTGTGTCTGGGCTGGCTCACCTGGCTGGGACTGAAGGTGTTGAAACCGAATGAGGCACTGGTACTTACTTTGTTTGGTAAATATGTAGGCACACTGGTAGGCGACGGCTTCTTCTGGGTGAATCCGTTCTGCACCGCATTCAATCCGGCATCCGGCACTAAGCTGGGCCAGAGCGGAGATGTAGCGGTAAATAAGAGCGCTCTGACGGTGACGGCACAGGGCGCTACCGTATCCACAGATACTTACAGCAAGAAGATCTCCCTGAAGGTGATGACACTTTCCAACAGCAAGCAGAAAGTCAACGATGTACTGGGCAATCCGGTAGAAGTGGCAGTAGCAGTTATGTGGAGAGTGAAAAATACCGCAAAGGCAGTATTCGAGGTGGATAACTTCAAAGAGTATCTTTCCCTGCAGGTGGACACCGCAGTACGAAATGTCGTAAAGATCTATCCGTACGATGTAACCGACAATGTGGATACCACAGGTGACGGTATTGCCGATGACGGCAGCTTAAGAGGTTCTACCGAACTGGTGGCGAACAAGATCAAGGAAGAGATCCAGAGCAAGGTGACAGGCGCAGGTCTGGAGATCGTGGATGCACGGATCACCTATCTGGCATACGCTCCGGAGATCGCAGCGGCGATGTTGCAGAGACAGCAGGCATCCGCAGTAGTCGATGCAAGAAAGCTGATTGTCGACGGTGCCGTAGGTATGGTAGAATTGGCATTGGAAAGATTGAACGAAAGACAGACCGTAGTGCTGGACGAGGAGCGGAAAGCCGCTATGGTATCGAACCTGCTGGTAGTGCTTTGCGGCAATCACGATGCACAGCCTATCGTGAATTCGGGAAGCCTGTACTGATGGCAGTAACGGCAGACAGTAAGGGAGTAAATGCTAATGGCAGAGAAGAAACAGGTACCTTTAAGGTTATCGGAAAAACTGTACGATGCGATCGCTGCCTGGGCAGAAGATGATTTTCGATCGGTCAACGGGCAGATCGAATACCTGTTGACCGAGTGTGTGAAGCAGCGAAAGAAGGATGGCAAGTATGTCGGGCAGGACATCGATGTACCGCCAAAGATCGACATCAAATGATTTTACCCCGGTACATTTTGTACCGGGGTTTTTGTTGCGGCCTTGGGGCGGAAACAGTATAATAAACGATGGGGAAAGCGTTATGCGCAGAAGTGAGTAAAGGGGGGGACGATGAAAAAGAAATTTGGTGAAAACTTTATGGATCAGGCGACCATGGGCGTATTCAGCCTGCTGTCCGGCAGTTTGGGGAAAAAGACGGCCCGGGAGCAGTATGAGCAGAACATGCTGGCCTGGGTGGAAAAACAGCCCAAACCCTTGGAGAAAAAGAAAGGAACCGGAGAAGTGTTGCCGGCCTATGTCGAGCGTCAGCCGGATCTGACCTGGCTTAAGTATGGCAAGGCAAATGCGCTGGAACGGAAATTGTTCTTTGGTGGGCGTGAACTGACCGCAGCCGAGAATTCCTGTGAGGTGATCGCAACCTATAATGCCCTGCTGGCTCTGGAGAGGGAGCGGGAGCGAAACGGCGGAAAGAAGCGAAAACACCGCAGCCTGCCGGATCTGCTGTATCTGTTTTCGACACGGGGCATCTGCGCGAAAGGGGTATTCGGCACTTCGCCCAAAGCTTTGGAGCGCTTCTTTCAGAAAGGGAATTACCGGACGGCATCCTGCAAGGGCAAGCAGATCACCGAAGAAAAACTGACGGAGTTTCAGACGGAGTACGAGGCATTTATCATGACGGCATTTAATCAGGGGCAGAATCCCTTTTCCATGGTGCATACCATGTGCATCACGAAGGAAAAGGAAGGATATTGTCGGCACAATGACAGCGTCCGAGTACAGTACTATCCGTCGCTTTATGAAGCGGTACAGGATTATCACCAGGGCAGGGCACATACCATGTATGTTCTGGCCATTGGAAATATCAGGGAGCAATAAGGATCACGATGAGCGAAAGACAGGAGCATGTTTTATTTGATGAGCCCAAGATCCAGCAGTTCCGGGACGCGGATGCGGACGGGGCCATCGGGATGCGGGCGTATCTGAATTATTTTCAGGATACGGTGACCACACTGATGCACCGGCTGGGCTGGGGAAATGATGTGATACACGAGAAATACGGTGTGGCCTGGGTATTTTTGAAGTATCGTATGCAGGTGTTTGCCAAAACGACCTATCACGAACCGCTGCGGATCGAATGCTGGACGGAGCCGGCGGGGCATTCCGTTTCCATGCGGCATGCGGTGGAGATCCGGATGGGTGGGCAGCTGATGGCCCGAGGGCGGCTGGAGAGCTGTCTGGTGGATCTGGAGAATAAGCGGGTGGCCAGACTGGATCGGATCGGGTACCGGCAGGAAGTGGCGCTGGAACGGGAAAACCTTGTGGCGCCTTTTACCCGGATCGGGCAGGATGCGGAGGGACTGGCGGAAGCATATCCTTATATTGTGCGATACACGGATCTGGATAACAATCGCCATATGACCAATCTGCGCTATATCCAGCTGATCATGGATGCATTTACGCCGGAGGAGTTTCAAGGGAAGATGCTGACGGATATGGAGATCCATTACCGGAACCAGTGTGTCTTCGGAGACCGGCTGCTGGTGCTGCGCGGCGCGGAAGAGGACGGGCATCGCATCCTGGCGCTTAAAGAGGACGGGGCACCGGCCATCTGCGCGAAAGTAAGCTTTGCGGATAGCGTGATACTATGAGCACGGGGACCAGCCACAGGGACGGTTCTTGTGGCTGGAAACTGGCCGGAGAACCGTCCCTGTGGTCGGTTTGGCACATTCGAAAAAGTGCGGGAACGCAACCGGAAGATAGTAGAAATCAAAGGGAAAATATGATACACTAATTCACGATCAGGAATTTCCCGGAAAATTTTTAATGATCGAGAGGAGAAAGTAAAACAATGAGTATCAAAATCGGAATTTTAGGCTATGGAAATCTTTCCCGTGGTGTGGAAAGCGCGATCCGTCAGAATGAGGATCTGGAGCTGGTAGCGGTATTTACCCGCAGAGATCCGGCAGGCGTAAAGGTACGCACGGAAGGTGTGCCGATGGTTTCCACAGACAATATCGCAGACTGGAAAGACAAGATCGATGTGCTGGTACTGGGTGGCGGCAGCGCAACGGATCTTCCGGAGCAGACACCGAAGTATGCAGAGATGTTCAATGTGGTAGACAGCTTTGATACCCACGCACGCATCGGCGAGCATTTTGCAAATGTAGATGCGGCGGCAAAGAAGGGCGGCAAAGTCGGTATCATCTCCATCGGCTGGGACCCGGGTATGTTCTCCCTGGTACGTATGGTATCCGATGCAGTGCTTCCGGAAGGCAAGCACTATACCTTCTGGGGACGCGGCGTGAGCCAGGGACATTCTGATGCGATCCGCCGGATCGAAGGCGTAAAGGATGCCAGACAGTACACCGTACCGGTAGAAGCATCCGTTGATAAAGTACGCAGCGGATCCAATCCGGAGCTCACCACTCGTGAAATGCACACCAGAGAGTGCTATGTGGTAGCGGAAGAAGGTGCAGACAAGGCGCGTATCGAGAAAGAGATCAAGGAAATGCCGAACTACTTCGCAGATTATGATACTACGGTACATTTCATCAGCGAAGAAGAGCTGAAGGCAAACCACGCAGGCCTGCCGCACGGAGGTTTCGTGATCCGCAGCGGTGTGACCGGTTTTGATAAAGAGCATAAGCACATTGTGGAGTATAATCTGAAACTGGACTCCAATCCGGAGTTTACCGGTTCCGTGATCGCGGCGTATGCGAGAGCGGCATACCGTTTGGCAAAAGAGGGCCAGAGCGGCTGCAAGACCATCTTTGATATTGCGCCGGCATACTTAAGTGCCAAGAGCGCGGATGAGTTGAGACACAGCCTGTTGTAAGAAAAAATGCGGCCCGGAACCTGATCCTTCCGGGCCGTTTTATACCCTGTAGAGAGGAGTAATGCTATGAATGCATGTCCGAATTGCGGAGCGGAATTAAAATTTGATATTGCGTCACAAAAGCTTGCCTGTCCGTTCTGCGGTGCAAAGATCGATCCGTCTGCCTATACGGAGTTTGGCGCTGCGGCCGAAGAGGTGCATGTGGCAATGGATGCGGCAGCAGGAGCGGAGGAAGGCATTGCGCAGGATGTGGTTCCGGCATCACCGGTGATCCCGGAGATGCAGAATGGTTACGGACAGCCGGCGCAGGGCAGCGGTATGCTCGGACCCTCCGGCGGCAATCTGGGACCCTCCGGCAGTTTTGCTTCCCAGGGAGGCGTACCGGTCGGCGGCGGCTTTATGCAGCAGGGTACCGGAGTCTCAAACAGCTTTGCATCCCAGGCAGGTACGACTCCCAGCGGCGCAGGTTTTGCCGGTGAGGGTGTGGGTACTTCAGGCAGCTTTGCCTCGCAGGGCGCAGCTCCGATGGGTGGAGGCTTTATGCAGCAGGGACAGGGCGGTACCTTCGGAAGCAGTACCGGGTTTGCGGCATCAGGATCCGCTTCGGCGGCAGCAGCACAGACAGCGGCAACCGCTTCGTTTCTCGGTTCGATCACATCGGCGGAGAGTGCAGCGCTGAACGGCACACCGCAGCCTATGGGAAACGCGGCACAGGGCTTTGCGCAGCCCCAGATGGGATTTGCGCAGTCTCCGCAGGCGGGTTATCAGGCGCAGCCGCAACAGCAGCAGGCAGGCAATGCTGCTCCTTCCTATGTTCCGTACGATTATGATCCTACGGCCAACGCACAGGAATTGGAGGTTATCGCCTACAGCTGTCCGCAGTGTGGCGGCAGTATCTATTCAACGGATGAATCGGTCAACGGCTTCTGCAGTTTCTGCGGTTCCAATATCACGCTGCAGTCCCGTATGGCGAGGATGAAATATCCCAAGTATGTATTGCCGTTCCGTGTAAATAAAAATGCCTGCAAGCAGTACTATTTAAATCATGTGAAAAAAGCATTTTTTGCTCCGAAGGAACTGAAGAATCCGGAGTATCTGGAACGCTTCCGCGGGATCTATATGCCGTACTGGGGCTACGATGTGATGTATTACGGAAACCTGGTGCTGGATGGTACCAAAAGCTATCGCAGGGGTGATTACATCTACACGGAGCATTATATGTGCGGCGGACTGGTGGATGCGTTCTACAAGGGACTTTCCTATGATGCGTCCTCCGGTTTTGATGATCATTTCAGCGAGCAGATCGCACCTTATGATGCGCATGCGATGATCGATTTTAACCCGGCTTATCTGAGCGGTTTTTACGCGGATCTGCAGGATATATCGTATCATACTTATGAGGCGGAAGCGATCCGTTTCGGACAGAAGCAGATCCTGAATTCATTTCGAAAGAAAGACTTTTTTTCCGGGCTGAATTTTGCGGATAATCAGATAGCACTGATCCGTCCGACCATCGATGCGCTTCACGATGGTGTATATACGGCGTTTTTCCCGGTGTGGTTTTTATCTTATCGTAATAATGACCGTGTCGCTTACGCAGTGGTGAATGGCCAGACAGGAAAACTGATCAGCGACCTGCCGGTGGACAAGAAGAAATTTATTTTGTCAGCCGTTCTGATGTCGATCCCCATCTTTTTCCTGCTGTTGGGACTGCCGGTCCTGATGCCGGCCACCATGGTGCTCCTGGCGGAGATGCTTTCGGTTTTGGCGGTGGTTTTACTGACGGGGACAGTATCAAAGGTATATATCAGGGATAAGCGGCTGGATGATAAAGGCTTTCTCAGCAAATCCAGACGGGCGGCAAATCCGGCGGATTCCGGGAAGGGAACCGGTGATGGCACCATTTCGAAGCTGAATGCGAAAAAGTCGGGCGGAGGAGGCGCGACGGCTGCGGTGGTATTGATCATGCTGGTGGCCGCGATCGGACCGATGATCGGTGTTGTCGGAGAGGGGCTGAAAGGTATCTTTTCCAATAATGCCACGACTGCACTGGTTACGCTGGTATTGGCGGTCGTGCTGGTGGTGCTCAATGCGGCTACGAACAAGAAAGCAAAAGAGCTGGATGAGAGATCAGCAATGAAGCTGTTTGCCGGGATATGGGGGATCATTGTGGTATGCATAGCCAGCGGAGTGGTGATCCTGTTGGATCCGGTCAGTAACTTCCCGTATTACATCTGCGCGATCCTGCTGTTTATCGGTACGCTGCTTGCGCAGTTGATGGCACTGGATCAGTATAATCTGTTGACAACCCGGCCGTTGCCGCAGTTGAACCGGAAAGGAGGCGATGACAGTGCGCAGGATTAAAACGATCGCAGTACCTGTTTTGATGATGCTTCTTCTGAGTCTGTTCCTGCCGATGATGGTGCGGGCGGAGGATGATGAGGCCACGGTCAGGGAATCTACCAATGACGAAACCGGCTATCAGGCCATCCTGTATGATGAGGGGGATGTGCTGAATCAACGGAGTGAGGATAAAATCTTCGAGGAATTGGAGAAGATCACCGCTTATGGCAATGCGGTATTTTACTCGACGGTAGCAGACAGCTATGCGGATGACTCCAAATCGCAGCGGCTTGCAAAAGCCTGCTATGAATCATTGTTTCGTTCTACTTCGGATGGTGTGATCGTTGCCATTGTGTTGGACAGTGACTGCAAGGGCGGGTGCACGCTGTGGATCCAGACATATAACGGGGTCAATGATGTCGTGACGGATTCGTATTGTTCCTCTATTGCGGATAATGCGATCGCGACTACCAGAAAGCATGCTTCCGGACAGTACTACGGATATGATCATAGCAGAAATTATTATGGCTATGCGGATGAGGCATTGCAGCAGATCCAGAAAAGACTGGGCGGGGCGGATATCCCGCAGCCCATGAAGATTGTGACCAGCGCACTGCTGGCACTGATCCTGGGACTGTTGGTCAACTTTATGATCGTTGCTGCGTTTAACCGCAAGAAGACGCCGAGAGACAAAGAAGTGCTGGAGGGACTGGTAACCCAGTTTTCGATCATCAATCCAAGGATGGATCTGACACATACAACACGAAAGTATTCACCGAGATCCTCCAGCGGCGGAGGCGGTGGCGGCGGAGGTGGCGGCGGCCACAGCGGAGGCGGCGGCCACAGAGGCTGAAACAGAGAAAAGGTATCAAAAAAGGGACGGTTTCGAACCGTCCCTTTGCTGTTGCCGTAAGATTTATTTTTTCTTGCCAAAATGTTTTTTCAAAGCATCAAAGCTTTCTGCACTGATCACATGCTCGATGCGGCAGGCATCGGTCTCGGCTGTGTTCCGGTCCACACCCCAGGAAGCGAGCATATTGGTCAGAAATTCGTGCCGTTCATAGATGGTATCGGCGATCTTCTTGCCGCTTTCCGTCAGATAGATATAGCCGGCATCGGTCACGGTGATATGTCCGCGTTCCCGCAGGTTCTTCATGGCGATGGACACACTGGACTTACGGAAGCCCATCTCATTGGCGATATCCACACTGCGTACCACCGGCAGCTTGTGGCTCAGGATCAGTATTGTCTCCAGATAATCTTCGGATGATTCGTTTGATTTCACGTTCAGGTACCCCCTTTATATCAGGTCTTATAGAAATAAGAATAGTATTTTTTTGTGAAAAAAGCAAGGGGAATATTGATAAAGAGCGCGTGTTATGGTATGATGCTGATAATGTTTGCGGGGAAGACGCAACAAAAAATTGAATAAGGAGGATCATATGATTTACTCAACAGAAGTGAAGGCTATGTGTCCCGTTACCCAGGGCGTTCATCATGGCGCTGCTCCTATCCCGGAGGAAGCAAAATGGGTACAGGCAAAAGAGATCAAAGACATCTCCGGCTATACACACGGTATCGGCTGGTGTGCACCGCAGCAGGGTGCCTGCAAGCTGTCTTTGAATGTTAAGGAAGGTATCATTCAGGAAGCATTGGTGGAGACCATCGGCTGCTCCGGTATGACACATTCCGCAGCTATGGCAGCAGAAATCCTGCCGGGATTGACACTGCTTGAAGCATTGAATACCGACCTGGTATGCGATGCCATCAATACCGCTATGCGTGAGCTGTTCCTGCAGATCGTATACGGCAGAACACAGAGCGCATTCTCCGAGGACGGTCTGCAGATCGGTGCAGGTCTGGAAGATCTTGGTAAGGGAACCCGTTCCATGGTTGGTACCACCTACGGTACTCTGGAGAAGGGACCTCGTTATCTGGAACTGACTGACGGTTATATCACCGAGCTGGCTCTGGACGAGAACGAAGAGATCATCGGCTACAAGTATGTAAACTTCGGCAAGATGATGGAGTTCATCCAGAAGGGTGATGATGCAGCTACCGCACTGCAGAAGGCATCCGGTCAGTATGGTCGTGTAGCAGATGCTGCAAGATTCATTAACCCCAGACACGAGTAAGGAGGAGAAAAAAGATGGCATTGTTTGAGTCTTATGAAAGAAGAGAGCCGCAGATCCTTGCTTGTCTGAAGGAGTACGGCATTTCTTCCATCGAAGAGTGCAAGGAGATCACTGAGGCTGCAGGCATTGATGTATATAAGCTGATCGAAGGCATTCAGCCGATCTGCTTCGAAAATGCAAAGTGGGCTTACACCGTAGGCGCTGCTATCGCGATCAAGAAGAACTGCCGCAAGGCATCCGAGGCTGCTGCAGCAATCGGTATCGGCCTGCAGGCATTCTGCATCCCGGGTTCCGTTGCTGACCGTCGTAAGGTAGGTCTTGGTCATGGTAACCTTGGCAAGATGCTTCTGGAAGAGGATACCGAGTGCTTCGCATTCCTGGCTGGTCACGAGTCTTTCGCAGCTGCAGAAGGTGCGATCGGTATCGCTGAGAAGGCAAACAAGGTTCGTCAGAAGCCGCTGCGTGTTATCCTGAACGGTCTGGGCAAAGATGCTGCACAGATCATCTCCCGTATCAACGGCTTTACTTATGTAGAGACCAAGTACAACTACTTTACCGGTGAGGTAGAGGAAGTATTCCGCAAGGCTTACTCCGAGGGTCTCCGCGCAAAGGTAAACTGCTACGGCGCAAACGACGTAGTTGAGGGCGTTGCCATCATGTGGAAGGAGAACGTTGACGTTTCCATCACAGGTAACTCCACAAACCCGACACGTTTCCAGCATCCGGTTGCAGGTACCTACAAGAAGGAGCGCGTAGAGGCTGGTAAGAAGTACTTCTCCGTAGCTTCCGGTG
>JAFXQR010000180.1 GCA_017526985.1 Lachnospiraceae bacterium | reverse complement strand
TGTAGTCAAGGCCGCATCCACAAAAGAAGATCTGTTTGTTGATGTGGACATTATTGAATGATCATATAACAAAGGACCGCTTCCGAAAGGAGGCGGTTTTTGTTTTGAAAAAAATCGGTTGCTATGGTATACTTTTAAGCGGTTATGTAATAGCGGATCGAGAGGGGAAATCTCATGGCAGAAAAAGAAGATTATTTTCGTATCGGTGTGATCACGGAGCCTCATGGTGTACAGGGGGAAGTAAAAGTGTATCCCACGACCGATGATGTGTTGCATTTGAAGAAGGTAAAGGAAATCTATCTTCAGACGAAGGAAGGCTGGCAGACGCTGCATCTGAAAGACATGAAGCAACAGAATGACCGTATCATACTGCGCTTTGCAGAATTTACGGACCGTAATGCCGTAGAAGGTCTGCGCAAACTGGAACTGTATGTGGATCGTGCACATGCGGTGCCTCTGGAGGAGAATGAGTATTACATCTCAGATCTGATCGGTCTGGCAGTATTTGAAGATGATGTGCAGATCGGTGAGGTGACGGATGTGATCGAGACCGGCGCAAATGATGTATATCAGATCAAACGCACGGACGGCACAGAACTGCTACTTCCGGCCATCAAACAATGTGTACTGAAAGTAGATGTGGAAGGCGGCCGCATGGATGTGTCCGTGATGGAGGGGCTGTAAATTGCATTTCTATGTGATGACTTTATTTCCGGAGCTGATCGAAAAGGGGATGCATACCGGTGTGCTATATAAGGCAATGGAGGCGGGCATCCTTTCGCTGGATACCTTTCATATCCGTGACTATACGATTGAAAAACATAAGCGGGTAGATGACTACACCTATGGCGGCGGTGCCGGTATGCTGATCCAGGCACAGCCGGTGTATGATACCTATCAGGCAGTACTGAAGAGGCTATCGTGCGCGGAAGGTAAGAAACCACGAGTCGTTTATGCAACACCGCAGGGAAGCGTCTTTGATCAGGCGAAGGCGGAAGAACTGGCCAAAGAAGAGGATCTGATCTTTCTGTGCGGACATTATGAAGGCATCGATGAACGTGTCCTGGAAGAAATCGTAACGGATAATATCTCCATCGGAGATTATGTGCTTACCGGTGGTGAACTGCCGGCGCTGGTGATGATGGATGCCATTTCACGGCTGATCCCCGGGGTGCTCAATAATGATGAGTCGGCAACTACGGAGAGCTTCAACGACGGTCTGCTGGAGTATCCACAGTATACCCGGCCGGAGGAATGGATGGGAAAAAAGGTGCCGGAGATCCTGCTTTCCGGGCATCATGGCAATGTGGAAAAATGGCGTCTGGAGAAGTCACTGGAACGGACCAGAGAGCGGCGGCCGGATCTGTATGAAAAGTATATGGAACTGCATCCGCCGGTACCGGAAAAGAAAAAGCGCAGGAAGAAGAAAAAGAAGACAACCGAAGAAAACATGCCGGATGGCGCAGCGCAAGTGTCCGGTGAAGATGCCGGGAAGGATGCTTAACGGCAGAATGCAACGGTTAGAGGGGGCTTTATGAGGATACAGGCAACGGATCTGTGCAAAAAGTTTAACCGTCAGGTAACGGTAGAAGGGAATAAGAAAAAGAGCCGTCAGGAAGAGTTTCTGGCGGTAAATCATGTGTCGCTGACGGCAAGGGGTGGTGAGATCCTGGGTGTTCTGGGGCCCAACGGTGCCGGCAAGACGACGCTGCTGCGTATGCTGGGGCGCCTGATGCAGCCCACCAGCGGTACGGTTTCGGTCATTGATGATAATGGGGCGGAGATGACCAATGACATCGATGTGAAACGCTACATCGGTTATCTTTCCGAGAATACCAAATTATATAAGCGTCTGTCCGTACGGGAAATGTTAAAGACCATCGCGGAAATCTATGGTCTGACTCAGGAAGAAACGGAGCAGAAGATCGATCAGATCACGGAAGTGCTGCAACTGCAGGGATTTATCGATAACCGTATCGAACGCTTATCCACCGGTCAGACGCAGCGGGCCAGCATTGCGCGATGTCTGGTGCATTCTCCGCAGATCTATATCTTTGACGAACCCACATTGGGGCTGGATATTCTAAGCAGTGAATCCATTATCGAATTTATGCGATCGGAACGGGAACGGGGACGCGGTGTACTGTATTCTACCCACTATATGGAGGAAGCACAGTATCTGTGTGACCGGATCGTGATGATCTATCAGGGACAGATCATTGCGGAAGGAACACCGCAGGGGCTGATGGAACAGACCGGAACGCAAAATCTGCGGGAGACCTTCCGGGCGCTGATCAACCAAAAGGAAGAACAGGCGGTGCAAACAGGCGAGGCGGATACCGGGACGGAGCAGACGGATGGTGAAGAAAACGGGGAGGGTGAAGTATGAATAAAAGAATTGTAAAAGCCCTTTACCGGAAAGAGATACTGGATATCCTGCGGGATAAGAAGACGATCCTGATGATGATCGTAGTACCGCTCATTTTGTATCCGTTGATCTTTATGTTTTCTATGTATTTATCTTCCACGATGCTGACAGCTTCCACCAGCAAGAGCTACCGTGTATCGGTGCAGGATACGGAAAATGCAGAGGAACTGAAGGAATTCATTTTGGATCAGCAGGAAGAGCATGACTACCAGTTTATCTTTGTAGATTCCTATACGGCAAACCGGGATTCGGAAGAAGCACTCCGGGAAAAGGAAGTGGACGCTTATGTGATGCAGTCGGTATCGGAAAACCGGCCGTATTATGAGATCGGATATATGGCCTCGGAGACGGATTCCCAGACGGCTGCCGGTATGCTGAAAGACATGCTTTCGGATTATAAGAATGATCTGCGTGACAAGATCCTGGAAGAGCAGGGGCTGGACAGCGATGAGGTGTTATCCCCGATCAAATTTGAGCTGAAAGATTTTTCTACCAAGGAAGAAAATGCAGGATACATCTTTGGTTATATCGTGCCGTTTCTGCTGATCACCAGCATCCTTATGGGTGCCATGTATCCGGCCATCGATACGACGGCCGGAGAAAAGGAACGCGGTACGCTGGAAACGCTGCTGACCCTGCCGGTGAAAAATCTGGAGCTGATCACCGCGAAGTTTTTGGCAACCTCCACGGTAGCTGTGGCGGCTGCGTTGTTAAATCTGCTGTCCATGGCAGTCATGGTATTGTATATTCTCGGCAGCACGGAAGCAGTGGGGCAGAGTATGGAGGTTAACCTGGTTTCTTATATACCGGCACTGATCATCACACTGCTCTGTGTACTGGTATTTGCCATGTTTGCTTCCGGGGTGTGCCTGTGTGCATGTATTTATGCCAGAAGCTTCAAAGAGGCGCAGAACTATACCACGCCGGTCATGCTGATCTTTATGATGGGCGGTATGGCCGGAATGATCCCGTCGCTGCGGCTGGACGGTACCACAGCGCTGATCCCGGTGATCAATATCACGCTGCTCATCGCGGAACTGTTCAAGTTTCATTTTGATCTGTCATTGATCGCTATGGTGCTTGTGAGCAATCTGGCTTATGCCGGTATCGCGGTGGTACTGATGGCCAGACTGTTCTCTTCGGAGAATATCCTCTTTGGTGACGCGGCAGCTTCCCTCAAGCTGATGGAAGCCAGAAAAGATATGAAAGACAAGCAGATCCCGGGAATGGGGGATGTGGTGCTGCTGTTCTCGATTCTGCTGATCGTGATGCTATTTGGCGGATCTCTGGCGGTAAGCAAATGGGGACTGTACGGCCTGTTTGTGGAGCAGGGATCCATGCTGATCTGTGTGCTGGCATATTGCTGGTATATCAAAGCGGACTTTCCGAAAGTGTTCCATTTCCGGAAACCGCGTATGAAAGCAGTGATCGCATCGGTTTTGATCATCTTTGGTTCGTATCTGGTGATCCAGGTGATCGGCAGTGTCATTACGGGGCTGTTTCCGGGGCTTTCCACCGAGAATACGGAGATGCTGGTATCTCTGTGGGAGAATAAGCCGTTGTGGCTGCTCATCATGGCAGTAGCCATCGTGCCACCGATCTGTGAGGAGTTTGTCTTCCGAGGATTCCTGCTGGGAGCTTTGGAACACAAATACGAGGCATCGGTTGCGGTGGTTGCCTGCGGACTTTTATTCGGTCTGTATCATATGAGCATCCTGCAGTTTATCCTGATCGGCCTGGTGGGGATCGTCCTGACCTATGTGGCCTGGAAGGAACAGTGTATCTTCCTGTCCATCCTGATGCATGCGCTCAATAACCTGACCTCCCTGCTGATCCAGCAATATGAAGAAGAGGTGACAAAAGCGCTGCCCTTCCTGGCAGATGATCTGAGTGCCGGTACCGCGTTTGGAATGGTGGCGGTCGGTGTGGTGCTGATGGTTCTGGGGTATTTTGTACTGAATGGCGGAAAGGCGAAAAAAGCGGCTGCCGAAGTATAACAGCAATACAGATAAAAATGGTATACCTGCGGTATATCAGGCGACGGTTGACATAGTACAGAGAAATATTATATACTACTGAGTTATGGAAAGATTATTGATACATACGCCGGAGGGCGTAAGAGACATTTATGGAGCAGAGCTGGCATGGAAACGCCGGACGGGAAAAAGGCTGCAGCAAGTATTTGACTGCTATGGATATCAGGAGATCCAGACACCGGCCTTTGAGTTTTTTGATGTGTTTTCCAAAGAAGTAGGCACGACTCCGTCAAAAGATCTGTATAAGTTTTTTGATAAAGAAGGTAATACTCTGGCGCTTCGCCCGGACTTTACACCGTCCATCGCGCGCTGTGCGGCAAAGTATTTTATGGAAGATCCGATGCCGATCCGTCTCTGCTATGAAGGCAATGCGTTCACCAATACGACGCAGCTGCAGGGCAAGCTGAACGAGACGACACAGATGGGTGTGGAACTGATCGGGGAAGACCGTGTGGAAGCGGACGCCGAGATGATCTGTCTTGTGATCGAGGCCATGAAAGCCTGCGGATTTGACCGCTTCACCGTCAGCGTCGGAGAGATCGATTTCTTTAAGGGCATCTGCGAAGAAGCGGGACTCACCGAAGATGTGATCTTAAACCTGCGGGAATATATCTCCGTCAAGAATTATTACGGTGCGGAAGAAGTGCTGCGGGAAGCCGGAGTGGCCAAGCAGTATCTGGATCTGTTGCAGCATGCCGGGGATATCTGCACCATCGATGAGCTGAAGGCAGCGAAAAAGCTGGTGACGAATGAACGCTCACAGAAGGCTGTGGAGCGTCTTGTAGAGTTGTATTCGCTGGTGGAACTGTATGGATTGTCGGAATATGTTTCCTTTGATCTGGGCATGGTGAGCAAGTTCCATTATTATACCGGAGTGATCTTTAAAGCATTTACTTACGGTGTGGGTGACGCTATTGTCAAGGGCGGACGTTATGATAATCTGCTTTCCAGATTTGGAAAAGACGCACCGGCCATCGGATGCGTGTTCCTGCTGGATGATATCCAGAGCGCCCTTTCCGCACAGGGGATCGCACAGCCGGAAGAAGAGGGGATCACCTGGCTCGTATATGATGAGGCCGGCCGCAGCGAGGCCCTTTCCGCACTTCGTAAAATGCGGGAAGAAGGAAAGCGTGTATCGGGACTGATCCGCGATCCGAAGATCGGTAAAACAGAATATACGGATTATGCAAAGAAAAACGGGATCGCGGAGATCCGGTTCTTCGGAAATATTGAATAAGGATTACTTTTGAAATGAGTGAGATAAACAATACAAATGAACGGTATCTGACATTTGCACTGACCAAGGGACGCCTGGCGGAGAAAACACTGGCGCTGCTCGGCAAAGTAGGGATTGACTGCTCGGAGATGGAAGATAAGAGCAGCCGGAAACTGATCTTTGTGAACGAAGAAAAGAAGGTACGGTTCTTCCTGGCAAAGGGCCCGGATGTGCCGACCTATGTGGAATATGGTGTGGCAGATATCGGCGTGGTCGGTAAGGATACGATTATGGAGGAGGGCCGCAGGGCTTTTGAAGTGCTGGATCTGGGATTCGGTAAATGCCGCATGTGTGTGTGCGGACCGGAGAGCGTGCGCGAGAAGCTGGAGCATCACGAGATGATCCGTGTGGCCAGCAAATATCCGGAGATCGCAAGGGACTATTTCCATAATGTGAAACACCAGACCGTGGATATCATCAAACTGAACGGTTCTGTGGAACTGGGACCCATCGTAGGACTTTCCGATGTGATCGTGGATATCGTGGAGACCGGAAGCACGCTGCGGGAAAACGGACTGACGGTACTCGAAGAGATCTGCCCGTTATCGGCGCGGATGATCGTCAATCAGGTGAGCATGCGTATGGAACATGAGCGCATCCGCAATCTGATCAATGAATTAAAGGATTTGTTATAAATCATAGCGAAGAGGATAAAGAACATGCAGATCATTGAATTGAATGAGGCAAACAAGGCGGAACTGAAGAAGACTTTGGAGAAGCGCAGCACCAATCATTTTGCGGACATTGAAGAAAAGGTGAACGATATTATCACCAATGTACGCGAGAACGGAGATGCGGCGCTTTTTGATTATTCGGAGCGTTTTGATCATTATCACCTGACCGCGGACAACATCCGTGTGACAGACGAAGAGATTCAGGAAGCCGTGAAAGCGGTGGATCCGGAATTTTTGCGGATCTTAACGAAAGCGGCAGAGAATATTCGGAATTTCCACGAGAAACAGAAGCGTTTGAGCTGGATCGATACCCAGCCGGACGGATCCATTTTAGGACAGAAATTTACTCCGTTGGAGATCGCCGGTGTTTATGTGCCGGGTGGGAAAGCAGCATATCCGTCTTCCCTTTTGATGAGTGTGGTGACGGCAAAAGTAGCCGGCGTGGATCGGATCGTGATGCTGACACCTCCGGGACAGGGGGGCGAGATCAGCAAAGAGACACTGACAGCGGCATCTGTAGCCGGTGTGGATGAGATCTATCGCGTGGGTGGTGCCCAGGCCATCGCGGCTATGGCGTAAGGTACCGAGAGCATTCCGAAGGTACACAAGATCTGCGGGCCGGGCAACATCTTTGTGGCTTTGGCAAAGAAGGCAGTATATGGACAAGTGAGCATCGATTCTGTGGCAGGACCTTCCGAGATCCTGGTACTGGCGGATGAGACGGCAGATGCAAAATATGTAGCAGCGGATCTGCTCTCCCAGGCAGAGCATGATGAAATGGCATCCGCGATCTTAGTTACGACTTCCGCAAAACTGGCAGAAGATGTAAAAGCAGAGATCGGTCAGATGGTACCGAAGCTGGAGCGTAAAGAGATCATTGAGAAATCCTTAGAGCAGTTTGGTTTCATCTTTGTGGCAGAAGATATTGACAGCGCTGTAGCGGCAGTAAATGATATTGCTTCCGAGCATCTGGAGATCATCACCAAAGATGCGATGCAGGTGATGACCAAGGTGCGGAATGCCGGCGCGATCTTTGTGGGGCCGTACAGTTCGGAACCGCTGGGAGACTATTTCGCAGGACCGAACCACATCCTTCCCACCAACGGAACGGCCAAGTTTTTCTCGCCGCTGAATGTGGATGATTTTGTTAAGAAGACCAGTATTATTTCTTATTCGAGAGAGGCACTGGAGCGGGATTACAAGGACATCATGTTCTTTGCAAAGAAGGAAGGTCTGACCGCACATGCCAATTCGATCGGTGTGAGATTTGAGTAATACTTTTTTGGGTGATACTTACGGAGGAATATGTTATGCGTGAAGCGCAGGTGGTACGTCAGACAAAAGAAACGGATATCAAATGCAAGCTGGTGCTGGATGGTACCGGTGCATCGAAGATCGATACCGGGATCGGTTTTTTTGATCACATGCTTTCCGGATTTGCAAAACACGGTTTTATGGATCTGGAGTGCAGTGTGAAAGGTGATCTGAATGTGGACGGACATCACACGGTGGAAGATACCGGGATTGTTCTGGGACAGGCACTGAAGGAAGCGGTGGGCGATAAAGCAGGCATGGTACGTTACGGTTCCTTTATCCTGCCTATGGATGACGCATTGATACTGTGTGCAGTAGACTTTTGCGGCAGACCGTATTTTTCCTATGATCTGAATGTAACGGAAGAGCGCTGCGGTGAATTTGAAACCACGCTGGCAAGAGAGTTCTTCTATGCGGTATCCTATTCGGCGGCCATCAATCTGCACTTAAAGCAGATCTCCGGAACGAACGGACACCACATTCTGGAGGCAGCGTTCAAAGCCTTCGGCAAAGCGGTGGATGCGGCAACACAGCTGGATCCGCGTGTTCAGGGTGTATTGAGTACAAAAGGAAATTTATAAGAATATAGATTCAAGAGGCGAAAGAGGAAGATTATGAAAAAGAGATTTACGGCGGCAATCTATCTGTATCAGGGAAAAGCAGTCAAGAGCCGCATGGATCGTACCGCGCTGGAAGCAGCACCGGAAGAACTGGCAAAGGCATTTTCCGATTATTGTGTGGATGAGATCATTGTATTTGACTTATCCGAAAACGATGCGGAACATGATGTATCCATCGGGGAACTCAAAAAGATCACCGCAGCAGCAGAGGTTCCTGTGACGGCTTGCGGTAATATCCGGCGCTTTGAGGATGTCAAGAAGATCCTGTACGCGGGATGCGCCAAGGCTGCGCTGAATTTTGCGAAAAGCGGCAATGTGGAACTGGCGGAAGATGTAGCAAAGCGTTTTGGGAAAGACCGGATCGAGGCATGTGTGGACAATGTTTCACAGATAAGTGCCAACAAGGCAGTGATCCATGAATATATTTCCGGTGTGATCGTAGTCAACAGTGATGATCACTATGCCGGCGGTACTGTAACCGAAGTACTTGCGGAATCGGAAGTGCCGGTACTGGTGCCTATGCCGGATGCGGCGCCGGGACAGATCGCAGGTCTGCTCGGAAAGGAAAAAGTGGCCGGTGTATTCGGACCTTTAGTCAATGCCAACGCAAAAGAGATCAACCCGATCAAGGCCTTCTGTGCCGAGAGCGGTGTGGATGTAGACGGCTTTGACGCAAAACTTAAGTGGGAAGATCTGACGGTGAATTCCGACGGGCTCATCCCTGTCGTAGTACAGGATTATCGCACCAAGGAAGTGCTGATGGTCGCTTATATGAATGAGCAGGCGTATGCCTCCACCATTCAGACCGGCCGTATGACCTATTATTCCCGCAGCCGCAAGAGCCAGTGGGTAAAGGGTGAGACCAGCGGACATTTCCAGTATGTAAAATCCTTGTATGCGGATTGCGACAAGGATACGCTGCTTGCAAAGGTCAGCCAGATCGGTGCGGCATGTCATACCGGAAACCGCAGTTGTTTCTTTAACGAGATCGTGAAGAAGGATTATCTGGATGCGGATCCGATGAAGGTATTTACGGATGTGTATGATGTGATCATGGATCGTAAGGTACATCCGAAGGAAGGCTCTTATACCAATTATCTGTTTGATAAGGGTATTGATAAGATCCTGAAGAAAGTGGGCGAGGAATGTACGGAGATCGTGATCGCGGCGAAGAATCCGGACAAGGAAGAGATCAAGTATGAGATTTCGGATTTCCTTTATCACGTAATGGTTCTGATGGCGGAAAAAGGTGTTACCTGGGAGGAAATCACC